>NZ_JBQQBW010000082.1:0-29951 GCF_052245415.1 Streptomyces sp. 8N706
GTCGTCCTCGTACTGGGCGTACTCGGACGAGCCCGACAACGCAGCGAGCGTGCGTGCCAGGCGTCGCGGGCCTGGGGGCACCTCCCGGACGGAGTCTGGGGGAGGGACTTTCGAAACACGCCCTAGCCCACCGTCGCTGTCGCTCCGGACAGACGGGCCGGCAGGCTGCGGTGGCCGTTGGAGATGAACGACGCCACAGGCGTCAACTCCTCCGTCGGAACGGCCAGTGCGAGGTCCGGGAATCGCTCGAAGAGGGCGGGCAGGGCGATCTCCGCTTCGAGCCGGGCCAGCGGCGCGCCCAGGCAGAAGTGGACGCCGTAGCCGAACGCGAGGTGCTCCTTGTCGACCCGGGTCACATCGAACACGTCCGCGTCCTGCCCGTGCGACACGGGATTGCGGCCCGCCGCGGCGTACGCGGCCAGGATCGCGTCGCCCTTCTTGATGGGCACCCCCGCCGCCTCGATGTCCTCGACCGCGTAACGCAGCGGCAGACTCGCCACCGGGGCCTGGACGCGCAGCGTCTCCTCGATCACATCGCTCCAGCTGGCCGCGCCCTTGCGCACCAGGTCGAGCTGGTCCGGGTGGGTGAGCAGCGCATGGACGGCGTTGTCGAGCAGATTGACGGTGGTCTCGTGCCCGGCGCTGATCATCAGCAGCAGGGTGTCGACGAGCTCGGCCTCGGTGAGCCGCGAGCCGTCCTCCTCCCGGGCGGTGATGAGCACGCTGGTCATGTCGTCGCCCGGCGTCTCCCGCTTGAGGGCGACGAGATCCGAGAGCACGCTGTGCATGGTCTGGAAGGTGCTCGCCGCCTCCTCCGCGCTCGCGGCCGTGTTGAAGATGCTGTCCACGAGGCGCCGCAGGTCTTCCCTCATGGCCTCGTCGGCGACACCGAACAGCTCGCAGATCACTTGGATCGGGATGGGATAGCAGTACTCCTCGCGCAGATCGACCACCCCGCCCGCCGGAGCGGCGGCGAGTCCGTCGAGCAGATCGGCGGCCATCCGCTCGATACGCGGCCGCAGGGCCGCGGTGCGGCGCGCGGTGAACGCCGAGGAGACCAGCTTCCGCAATCGCTTGTGATCGCCGCCGTAGGCGGTGAACATGTTGTTCACCGCGACCCAGGTGAACAGCGGCCACTCCGGGGTTATCTCCCCGTTGATGAACTTGGGCCAGTGCTGCCGTGGGTCCTTCGAGACCCGCGGGTCGGTCAGCAGCTCTTTGAGGACGGCGTGGTCACTTACTGCCCACGCCACCACCTGGCCAGGGAGCTCCACCAGCGTGACGGGCCCCTGTTCTCTGATACGGGCTCCCTCGCCGTGGATGTCGTGGCCTGAGGGATTGATGACGACGGGGCAGGACTGGTGTTCCATCCACTGGCTCCAGGGGTCTCGTCCGGGGCGGCCGGCAGTGCTACCGGCGGGAATTTCACAGGCAGGGCAGCAAGAGCCCGGTGGAACGGGCCCTGCCGCCACTCCAACTGCTCTACCCCTACGGCGAGTTCTACATCCGGAAGCCGGTCCAGCAGTTTCTCCACCGCCACCGCCGCGATCAGCCGGGCGGGGTCCTTCGCCGGGCAGGTGTGCGGGCCCGCGCTCCACGCCAGATGCGCACGGTTGCCACCCCGCCGCTCGGAGGCCAGGGCCGGGTCGGTGTTGGCGGCCGCCAGGCTGACGAGGATGGGCTCGCCCTCGCGCAGCCGGGCACCCCCGAGGTGGGTGTCCCGGATCGGGTAGTGGATGGCGTAGTTCGCCAGCGGCGGATCTTTCCACAGGACATCGTCCAGGGCGTCCTCCACGAGCATGCTGCCCCCGGCGAGGTCACCGGCGAAGCGGTCGTCGGAGAGCAGCAGCCGGAGCCCGTTGCAGATCAGGTTCTGCTGCGGCTCGGTGCCGCCGCCCATGAGGACGACGAGCTGATGGATCATCTCCTCGTCGGTGAGACGGGCGGGGTGCTCCATCAGCCATGTCGTCACATCCGCCCCCGGCCTCGCCCGCTTCAGGGCCACCAGATGGCCGAGCGTCTCGGCGAGCAGCGCGTTCGCCTTCTCCGAGTCCGCGTTGGCGTCGAAGATCCCGGACATGCCCTCGACCAGCTTCTCCCCCAGGTCGGGCGGGCAGCCGAAGAGCTGGTTGAAGACGAGCAGCGGAAGGATCGCACCGTACTCGCCGAGGAGATCGGCGCGCCCCCTGGGCCCGAACGTGTCGATGAGGGTGTCGGCGCTCTGCTCGACATAGCCGCGCAGCGCGTTCGGATCCACCCGGCTCAGACTGTCGGAGATGGCGCCGCGCAGCCGCGCATGCTCGTCGCCGTCGGTCCACAGGGCGTTCGGCCGGTACATCATCATCGGGACGACCGGGCTGTCCGCCGGGACCGTCCCGTCGGCGAGGGCCCGCCAGCGCCGGGGGTCCTTGGCGAACCGCTCCGGGCTGCGCAGCACCTCGAGGGCGGTTTCGTAGCCGGTGACCAGCGACGCGTGGACGCCGGGTGCGAGCTCCACCGGGGCGACGGAGCCGTACGCACGCAGCCGCGCGTAGGTGGCGGCCGGGTCCGCGGCGAACTCGGGTCCGTGCAGCGGCTCGGCCGTCCTGCCGCCGTCCGTACTCCTGCCGCCGCCGGAGCCGGTGTGTGCCGGGCAGCCGGGCGGCGGCACCGCGCCCGGCGCGGATGGGGACGTACTCACGCGCTCTCCTCGGCTATACGGGTCTGGAGGTACTGGACGAGGGCGATCAGCGCCCGGGTGGAGGACGCGTCATCACGGGCGTCGCAGGTGACGAGGGGGGTCTCGGGGAGCAGATCGAGGGCTTCGCGGATCTCCTCGTCCGGGTAGGCCGGAGCCCCGTCGAAGTGGTTGACGGCGACCGCGTAGGGCACGCCGTGTTCCTCCAGCAGGCCCATGATGTCGAAGGACTGGTCGAGCCGCCGGGTGTCCGCCAGCACCAGCGCGCCGAGGGCCCCGTACGTCATGTCCTTCCAGAGCCTGGTGAAGCGCTTCTGTCCGGGGGCGCCGAACAGGTAGAGCACCAGTCGGTCGCTCAGCGTGAGACGGCCGAAGTCCATGGCCACCGTCGTGGTGGACTTGCCCTGGATCCCGGCCAGGTCGTCCACCTCCGCACCGGCCTGCGTCATGGTCTCCTCGGTGCGCAGCGGCCGGATCTCGGAGAGCGTGCCGACGAACGTCGTCTTCCCGACGGCGAAGTGGCCCACGATCAGGATCTTCGCGGCGGTCCTGACCGTATCCGGAAGATGGACGCGGTCAGAGGCGAGCGCGGAGCCCATCGAGCACCTCCTGCAGGATCTGGGCATCGGGGAGTTGGGCTTCGGGGACGGGAGCCCGGGTGGTGATGTGACCGCTGTCGATCAAGTCGCTGAGCAGGACCTTGGTCACGCTGATCGCCAGCGACAGATGTCCCGCGACCTCGGCGACGGACAGCGCCCCTCCGCGGCACCGCTCCATGACACGGCGCTTCTCCGGGCTGAGCCCGGTCAGCGGCCGGTCGTTCATGGCCATCACGAGCGTCACCAGGTCGAGGGTGTTCCGCGTCGGATGGGCCCGGCCCTCCGTCACGACATAAGCTCTGACGAGCCCCCTCTCAGGCTTACGGGGCGGGCTCATGCCGGGCCGGAGGTGCCGAGCCGGACGGCGTCCGTGTCCCGCCGGGGCGGACTGGTCAGCTCCTTGCCCAGCCGGTCGACCAGTTTCTGCATGCGGTAGGTGACCGCCTCCATGTCGACGTCCTGGGTCGCGGAGACCGCCAGATAGGCGCCCGCGCCGGCGGCGACCAGGAAGACGTACCCGTCGACGAACTCGACCAGGGTCTGCTGCCAGGGGGAGGCCTCGTTGCCGCAGAACTCGGCGGTGCTCCGGCTGATCGACTGGAGGCCGGACAGCGCGGCGGCCTGCCGGTCGGCCTCGTCACGGGAGATGCCCTGCGAGTGGGACCGGAGCATCCCGTCCGCGGAGAGCAGGATGGCATGGCGGGCTTCGGGAACCTTCAGGACCTCGTCCAGCATCCAGCCCAGTTCGTTCGCCATATGGTCCTTCATGCCGGGGAGTTCCCTTCGTCAGTTGGGGAAGTGGCGCGGCCGGAGCGGGTGCCGCGAGCGAACGCACCCATACGGGACGCGGTCTCGTGCGCCGCACGGGTCTGTGGCGGTTCGGCGCCGGGCTGCGCCGGCGCGGTCCGCGTGGCCGCCACACGTTCCGGGACGGGCCGGCGGCGGCTGCGCTTCGGCAGCCCTCCTGCCGTGGACGCGGGCGCGGGCTCCGCATTCACCGCCGCGTGCTCCGGAGCGACTGCGGGCTCCGTGAGGCCTGCGGGCTCCGTGGGAGCCGTGGGCCGCGCCCACTCGCCCGTCTCCGGTCCGGACTGAACGTCGTTCTCCACCCCGGCCTCCACGCCCGTCCGCGCCCGGGGCTTCCGCTGCGGCAGGCCGGACGCGAGGGATTCCTCGACCTGTACGGCCGGCGCGGCGGCCGGCTCGTCGGAGCTGACGGAGGTCAGCAGGGCGTTGGGAAGGAACAGCACGGCACGCACACCTCCGTACGGCGAGCGGGTGTCGACCGAGACGCTGAACCCGTAGCGGGCGGCGAGCACACCGATGACGGCGAAGCCGAACTGCGGTGGGTCGCCCAGCCGGTTGATGTCGATGTCCTGGCGGCCCGACAGCTTCTTGTCCGCCTCCTGTACCTCCCGCACGTCCATGCCGACTCCGGCGTCGTCGATCACGACACTGGTGCCGTTGTGGGCGGGCTGGATGCCGACCTCGACCATGGTGTTCGGCTGTGAGTGCCGTGCCGCGTTGTCGAGCAGCTCGGCGACGGCGAGCACCACCGGCTCCACCGCCCGGCTCACCACGCCGACCTCGACCCGCGAGTGGACCTCGACGCGCCGGTAGTCGCGGATCCGCGAGGTCGCTCCGCGTACGACATCGACCAGCGACGAGGCGGCACGCTGCCGGCCCGGCCACGACCCGCACAGTACGGCGATGGCCTGGGCCCGTCGGCCGAACTGGGAGTTCGCATGGTCGATCTCCAGGAGGTCCTGGAGCACATGGGGGTTGTCGTGCCGGTCCTGCATGTCCGAGATGGAGAGCTGCTGCTCGTTCGCCAGTCCCTGCAGTGCGCGCATCGCCGACTTCAGCGCGGCCTTCGCCGAGTGGTCGGCACGGGTCCGTGCCTGGTCGGCGGCGCCGGAGAACAGGTGCACCACCCGCTCCAGGCTGTGCGCATACGCCGTCCCGGCCAGCCGCTGGTCCAGGAGGCCTGGCACGATCGCGAGGTCGTGCTGCGCATCCGCCACAGCCGGAAGGCGGACCTCCACGAGGTGCCGGGCCTCCTCGTCACGGATGTGCAGATCGAACTCCAGCGCTGCCAGGCGCTTGCGGAGAGCGGCGGTGATCCGGCGCTGGCGCACCAACAGGACCAGGCCTGCGAGCACACCGGCAGCAAAGCACCAGAGCACGGCCTCCGGTATGTGTTGTGTCATCGGATCCTCGTAGCGCGGGGGGCGAGGGCGGAACATGCGGGCGACGCGTGGGGGCGCGGGAACCTCACGGCGTACGGCTGCCGGAGTATGCGGCCGACCGGACATCCGACGTGGCAGCAGCCGGACATTGACGCACAGGTTGAGCCTCAACGCGACGTCCACCAGGGGAAACGGAGTGTAGTCATCATCCTAGTCATGACAACCGGCTCTCGTCCCCTGTGCGGACGCGATCCCGTGCCCGCAGCGACATGGGCGCCGTACCCGCATACTTCCTTGCCCCGGCGAAGTCATCAACCGCCCGGGCGGTGTGCGATGAGACGTCGGGAGGGCGTATGCCACGGGGGCCGTCCTCGATGGCCCTCACAGCGGGCGGACTGCCCCTCGGGAACGGGCTGCGGTTCCTCGGAATTGCTGATGATGTCGCGACATTCCAGCGCCCCCACCAGAGACCGGCCCCGGTTGTCCTCTCCCCCCGTGGAGGATGGCCGGGGCCTTTCGCGTCCCGGCGCGTGGTATCACCTGCGACACGTTCGGCCCCTGCGGAGGCGGCTTCGGGCGTTTCGGCAGCCGATCAGTCGACCTCGCTGCGGGTCGAGATCGTCTTCCTCTCAGGGTCAGCAGCGGGCCGGCAGGGGGCGCCGCGCCCTGGTTCGTATGAAGGCCCCGCCTCCTGATGGCTACTTCCCAGGTGGCGGGGCCTCCGTCGCGGTAGGCCGTGTGGGACTCGAACCCACAACCAATGGATTAAAAGTCCACTGCTCTGCCAATTGAGCTAACGGCCCGCACCCGCAGCATAGCGGGGCGACGTCGGCGCCCTGAGCCCCGTCCCCATCGGGAGCAGGGCAAACACCCGAAGAGTCCAGGCCCCGGCTATCCCCGGGACCCGAAGTCCGTCACAGTCCAGAGGCGTCCGGACCCGCACCCGGACTCACAGGGACCACCCCCGGGCTCCCTTCTGACCTGCCACTTTCCGAGAGCATGACGCTCGTACGCCGATACACCCGCCGCACTGCACGCTGTGGCACGGACAGCTGCACTCCGTGACACCGCCGAGTGCCATCTTGACATCAAGGAAGGGTCCTGCGCCGCCCGCTTTCCTGGACCGAGCCCGGCCGGTGGTCCTCACCATCGGCTCTGCTGAGCAGGACCACACCGGCCGGACGGTCGCCGATCTCCACAGCCGGCTACGAGGCGACACGGAGTACCGGCGGGAGATCAAGGCGATATCCAGAGCCGTTGCGAACCGGGCGCGAGGGGGGCGACCGACGTCATCGAGCTCGTGCTGGGGCAGGGCATCGCCGCGCTCAGCTTTGCGGTGACGTACGCGGCCAGGCGTACGGCGCGTCCTTCCGCGCCCGCGGTGATCAATTGAGTTCCCCGGCGGGTCCCCAGTTCCCCCGGTCGGCAGTGTTCAACGTCGGCACACGGTCCCGCCTGGCACCGGCCCGGACAACGAATCCGGCCGTCACCCGCTCCTGCGGGCGACGGCCGGAAACAAGCCGAAGGTCAGACCTCGGTGAAGCACAACGTGTAGTCGGCGCCCCGATTGCTGGAGTACTCAATGCTGTAGTCGAACTGCGACCCGCATTTCTCGTCGGGGCCGATCAGCCTGTCGCCCGTCTTGTACTGGGCCTCGGCGGAGCCACAGTCGACGATCTCCGTGACCGGGTCGCCATTGGCGTTGTCCTGGACGTTGACGCAGTCGCCGACCTCCGGATTGTACTTCTTGTACTCCTCGGCCTGCGCGGACTGCGAAGCCTCCGCCTTGGCCTTGCCGCCGTTGGGATTGGTGTTGTAGTCCCACACGTACCACGCCCCGCCGCCGAAGACCGCCACGACGATGACGATGGTGATCAGCAGCTGCAACGGACTCCGCTGCGGCGGCCGCTGCGGCCCGCGCGGAGGCTGCGGATACCCGTACGGCTGCTGCGGCGGGTGATTCTGATAGGGCGGCGGAGGCGCGGACATGACTGGGATCCCCCATGGTTGACGGCACGAACGGAGGTCAACTCGCTGTTGACCGGTGCAGATTACCGTTCGGCGCCTGACCACCCATCAGCGGTCCCAGGATGTGACGTCCCGCCTACTCCTCGGCTGCCCGGGTACGCGCGGCGGCGGCGCAGGCGGACGGAGGCCGGGGGACGGAAAAGGCCGTTCCGGATACTGGGTGAAGTATCCGGAACGGCCCTTATCAGAGCCGACGATCAGCCCTTGCGCTTCCAACGCGGCTTGTCGTCGCGGCGGCCGAACGAGCCGGTGCCCGTCCCCGTCCCCGTGCTGCGACGGCCGTGCGGCCGGTCGCCGCCGGAGCGGTGGCCACCGCCGGACGAGGGGCGCTCGTCGCGACGGTCACGGTTGAACGGACGGTCGCCGCCGCCGGAGCGGTAGCCGCTGCCCGAGGAGGGGCGGTCGTCACGGCGGAAGCCACCGGAAGGACGGTCGTCACGGCCGTACGAACGGCTGGGACGGTCCCGGTCACCACCGCGGTTGAACCCACCGCCGGAGCGGTCGTCACGGCGCTCGAACGAACGCCCGCCGGAGCGGTCGTCGCGTCGGTCGCGGCCGTAACCTCCGCCGGAGGGACGGTCGTACGAACGGCCGGGACGCTCCCGGTCACCACCCCGGTTGAACCCACCGCCCGAGCGGTCGTCACGACGGAAACCACCCGACGCACGGTCCTCACGACGGTCGCGGCCGTAACCTCCGCCGGAGGGACGGTCGTACGAACGGCTGGGACGCTCCCGGTCACCACCCCGGTTGAACCCACCGCCCGAACGGTCGTCACGACGGAAACCACCCGACGCACGGTCCTCACGACGGTCGCGGCGGTCGTAGTTGCCCCGGTCGTCACGGCGGTCGGAGGAGCGGTTCGGCGCCTCGGCGACCGGCTCGGACTGTGCGGGCACGAACGCGGCCTCGGCCACGGACGACTCAGCCGACTCCGCCTCGGCAGCGGTTGCTGCCGCCGCGGCGACCGCCGCCTCCGGGTCCTCGCCCCGCTCACGTGCCGCCCGCGCCACCAGCCGGTCGGCCTCCTCGCGCAGCTCCGCGGCCCGCCGCTGCACCTTCTCCAACTCGCGGGTCAGTTCCTGCACCTCGCGCTCGGCCTGCTTGGCCGAGTTCGAGGCCGATTCGGCCTGGACCTCGGTGAGCGAGCGCGCCCCGGTGATCGCGGCCACGTCCTCGTGGAACGCGCCGGCGCCACCGACGATATGACGCGAGGCGTCGACGCCCGCGTCCTCCATCAGTCGGAAGATCTGCTTGCGCTGGTGCGGCAGAGCGAGGGAGACGACGGTGCCGGACTGGCCCGCGCGGGCCGTACGGCCGGATCGGTGCAGGTAGTCCTTGTGGTCACCGGCCGGGTCCACGTTCAGGACCAGGTCGATCCCGTCGACGTGGATACCGCGCGCGGCGACATCGGTGGCGACGAGCACGTTCACGTACCCGTCCTTGAAGTCGGCCAGCGTCCGGGTCCGGGCGCCCTGCGTCATACCGCCGTGCAGGGCGTCGGCCCGCACACCGGAGTCGATCAGCTGCTCCGCGACACGGTCGGCGCCCATCTGGGTCCGGACGAAGATGATGGTCCGGCCCTTGCGCGCGGCGATCGCGGCAGTGACCGGGGCCTTGTCCTTCGGCTTCACGACCAGCACGTGGTGGGTCATGGTGGTGACCGCGCCCTGTGCGGCATCGACCTCGTGCGTGACCGGGTCGGACAGGTAGCGCTTGACCAGGCTGTCGATCTCGTTCTCCAGCGTCGCGGAGAACAGCATCCGCTGGCCGCCGGTCGGCACCAGGTCGAGCAGCTCGGTGACCTCGGGCAGGAAGCCCAGGTCCGCCATCTGGTCGGCCTCGTCGAGGACGGCGATCTGGACCTTCTCCAGCGAGGCAGCGCCCCGGTTGATCAGGTCGCGCAGCCGGCCCGGGGTGGCGACGAGAATGTCGACACCGCGCTCCAGGGCGTAGATCTGGTTGCCCATGGAGGTGCCGCCGCAGACGACCTTGATCTTGAGGCCGAGCACATCGCCGTACGGCTGGAGCGCGTCGGCCACCTGCATCGCGAGCTCACGGGTCGGGGTGAGGATGATGCCGCGGGGGCGCTTCTTCTCGGTGTGGCCGCCGGACAGCTGGGTCAGCAGCGGGAGACCGAAGGAGAGGGTCTTGCCGGAGCCCGTACGGCCGCGGCCGAGGATGTCCTTGCCGGCCAGGGCGTCCGGGATGGTCGCGGCCTGGATCGGGAAGGGCGTGGTGACGCCGTTCTGGGCGAGCTTGCGGACGACCTGCTCGGGGAGGCCCAGGTCCGCGAAGGTGATCTCGGGAGCCTCAGTGGCCTCAGTGGCGTCGGCCGTCTCGCCGGTCTCGACGATCTCGTCGTTCTCGGGCATGACGGCACGGTCAGTAGCAGAAATGGACATGCGAAATGCGAAACCTTCCGGAGTCTCGGCACGCGCCCAAACTCCGTGATTCGCATACGACCGCCTCTATGCGGTCAGCCACGGCAAGGAACAGGAACGCGCCACGCGGCGCTCATCGCCCTCTCTTCTCGAGAGGAACATCGTGGCGCCAGGCAAGTGGGATCAAACGATCTGCCACCATACGCACCCGGTCACCCTCAAGGCAAATCGCTTCCGGACGTGGGGACGGTCGGCGCGGCGCCTGCAGAACCGGGCGGCCGGAGCGGAGCGGCTGGAGGGGGCGGCGCGAGGCGCGCGGCACCTCGGGAGCGGCGGGCTTCGCTGAGCGGTGCGACGGGTCGCCACAGGTGGCCGAGGAGCATCCGTCAGCAGTGGGCCTGGCACCCGGAACGGGCCCAGCACGCCCGCGCCCCGGACAGCCGCCACAACCGCAGGGCGCAGCCGTACGCTCGCGGACCCGGAGCCGTACGCCATCGGGCCCGGCCCGGCACGGTCCGGCAGCCCTCGGGCCGCCTCCTTACGGAACGGGATCCGAGGGCGGCGGCATCCCGGCAGGATCCCACTGCGCCGCCGTATCCGAGGAGCTGGGCGCGGCGGGCGGCGAGGCGGATGCGGTCGTGCTCGGGGGCGGGCTCGACGGACTCGACGGCGTCGGAGGCGGCGTGGACGGCTGAGGCTTGGGCCTGGGCTTCGGCGGCTCGGCGCTGTGCGGGGGAGACCCAACGGGAGGCCGCGACGGCGCAGCGGGCCGAGAGCTCGTACCGGGGCGCCCCGGCCGCGCCCGGTCGCTCTTCTTCCCCGGTCCCGGGCTCGCCTCCGCCCCGTCTCCCTCCCCCTTGCGCTGATCGCCGCCCTTCACCCCGCGCTTGCCGTCCGCGGTGCCGTATCCCGCGTGCCCCGGGACCTGAACGCCGCCCGCACCACCGGTCGTCACGCCCACGCCGCCGTCCGGCTTCGTGGCTCCGCCCCGCGGCCCGGCCGGTCCCGAAGGGTCGGGCTTCTGCGGGTCGCTGACGTTCATACAGCCGGTCACGCCCCCGGTCACGGCCGCGAGCGCGAGCGCCGCGGCGGCCACCCGCACGACGGGTGCAGGGGCGGGCGTACGAAGGGGGGTACGGGCCGGGGTTCGGGCGCTACGGGCGGGAAGGCGGGCGGAAAACGGGCGCACGGGCGGGTACCTCCGGAGTGCGGCGGGCAGGGGCCGCTGTGCTCAACTCCCCCTCCCCCGCCCAGGACACGCCGCCCGCGCCCTTCGCCGCGTCACAGGACTCAGCCCAGCAGCCACACGGCCAGCTCCCGGCCGCCCACGGCCGCTCCCAGGCCCGCCGCCACCGAGCCCGCCACGTTCGCCGCGGCGGACAGCGGCATGCCCCGCTCGGCCAGCCGCAACGACTCGTACGAGAACGTCGAATACGTCGTCAGGGCGCCGCACAGCCCCGTACCGAGCAGCAGTTGCACCTGCGAGGACGCGGCTCCCGCCGATACCGCGCCGGTCACCGCCCCGAGCACCAGGGAACCGGCCACGTTGACGGCGAACGTCCCCCAGGGGAAGAACGATGCGTGGCGCGCCTGCACCGCCCGGTCGGCGAGATAGCGCAGCGGCGCGCCGACGGCGGCGCCCGCCACGACGAGCAGCCAGTTCACCGGACCCCGTCCCCCGCCCCGGCAGGGCGGCCGCGCCGTCGTACGACCGCCCGGGTCGCGGTCGCCGCGGCCCATACGGCGGTGAGCGCGGCCATCAGGGTTCCGGCCGCGTAGGCCACGGCCGTTCCGGTCTCCCCGCGGTCCAGGAGCTCCGAGACGTCCACGACGTAGGTGGAGAAGGTCGTGAAGCCGCCCAGCACTCCCGTCCCGAGAAAGGGCCGGACCAGGGGGTGTGCCTCACCCGTCTCGGCCACGAGCACCATCAGGACGCCGATCAGTCCGCATCCGGTCGCATTGACCCCGAACGTGGCCCACGGAAAACTGCCTGCCTCTGCCGGCCAGGCCAACGACGCCCCGTACCGGGCGCAGGCCCCGGCCACACCGCCCACGGCGATCACCGCGAGTACCTTCCACAGCCGGTGACCAGCGGTTTCGCGACGGTCCGCGGGGACGTGGAGATCGACGTCCGGGTCGACGGGCTCTCCGCGGTACTCGGTCGCGGCGGTCGCTCCCCGCGGCTGCGGACGCATGGCGCCCCTGCCCGCCCTCTCCGCACTCACTCGGCGATCACTCCGCACTCACGCGAGGCTCGCCGGTCTCACTCGCCCTCACTCCCGCTCACCCGTAACCCAGGGCGTGCAGCCGGGCGTCGTCGATGCCGAAGTGGTGGGCGATCTCGTGCACGACCGTCACCTCGGTCTCCTCGACGACCTCCTCGCGGCTCTCGCACATCCGGAGCGTCGGCCCCCGGTAAATGGTGATCCGGTCCGGCAGCACCCCCGCGTACCACTCCCCGCGATCGGTCAGCGGCGTCCCTTCGTACAGCCCGAGCAGCTGAGGGTCATCCGCCGGCGGCTCGTCCTCCACGAACACCGCGACGTTGTCCAACAGCCGCATCAACTCCGAAGGGATCCGGTCCAGCGCCTCGGCGACCAGTTCCTCGAACTCCTCGCGCGTCATCTCCAGCACGTGAATATTCTCCGCCATGATCCGGCTCACCGCGGCGCCCGGTCCGCGAACATCTTGCCCGCGAGCCGCGCCGTGCTCCCGCGTGCGCCCTGACCCCCGGCCGCGCACCGCATGGCGAGCGCGCCGCCGGGGCATACGGCCCGAATGGATCGCGAACCTCGCCGGTCGCCCCATGTCCTACGCGCCCTGGGGGCGACCGTGGTCCGCCGATGGCGCGGACTCACCCGGCCCCGTCCGGGCTCCCGGGCCACCGCCCTCCCCACGACACCGTCCCCCTACGCCCGCGCCGCCGGCCTGACAGCCGTCGTCCTGCTCGGCGCGTGGCTCGGCCTGCTGGCCGTCGGAGGTGTGCGCGCACCCGTGGGCCCCATGGACACCAGGATGGCCCTGCGCCCCTCCGTCACCGGGGGCACCGAGGTGAACGTGTCGCCGCTCGGTTCCCTCGAACTCCGCAGCCATATCGCCCCCCTCGGACTCGATGTCGATGTCGACCAGCTCGACCCGGAGCGTGCCCAGGCCCTCGTCGACCACCCCGAGCGGCTCTCCGGCCTACAGGACGAGGTCTCGCGCGATGTCGCCGACGGCGCCCTCGACCTGGCGCTGCGCTCCTGCGTCGCGGTGGTCTCCGGGGCCACCGCACTCGGTCTCGCCGTCTACCGCCGGCCGGGCCGGGCGCTCGCCGCGGGCGGCCTCGCGCTGGCCCTCCTGGCGGCCTCCGGCGGAACCGCGTACGCGACGTGGAACCCGAAGTCCGTGCTGGAGCCGAAGTTCTCCGGACTGCTCTCCAGCGCCCCCAGCGTGGTCGGCAACGCCCGCAGCATCGTCAGTGACTTCGACGTCTACCAGCGGGAGTTGGCCCGGCTGGTGACCAATGTGACCAAGCTCTACGACGTCACCTCCACCCTGCCCGCGTATCAGCCCGACCCCACGACGACGCGGGTGCTGCATGTCTCCGACATCCATCTCAACCCGGCGTCCTGGCACATCATCGAGTCGCTCGTCGAGCAGTACGAGATCGACGTGATCATCGACTCGGGCGACACCATGGATCACGGCACGGCCGCCGAGAACGGCTTTCTCGACCCCATCCCCGGCCTCGGCGCGCCGTACGTCTGGGTGCGCGGCAACCACGACTCGGCCGCCACCCAGAAGTCCATGGAGCGGCGCAAGGGCGTCCACGTCCTGGACGACGGGAAGGCGGTACGGGTCGCGGGGCTGCGGATCGCGGGCACCGGTGACCCGCAGTTCACCCCCGACCGTTCGGTCGTCCCCGCGGGCGACCCGGCGGAGGTGCGGGCGGGGCGCGAGCTGGCCTCGTCCATCCGGGTGCAGAAGGCGGTGGGCCGGCCCGTGGACATCGCCGTGGCCCACAACCCCGTCGCGGCGGCCGAGACGGACGGCACGGTCCCGCTGGCTCTGGCCGGGCACCTCCACCACCGCAGCAATGACGTGCTGAAGCAGGGCACCCGGCTGATGGTCCAGGGCTCGACGGGCGGCAGCGGGCTGCGAGCGGTGGAGGGGGACGAGCCGGATCCGGTGGAGGCGTCGGTCCTCTACCTGGACCGGGACACCCACCGGCTCCAGGCCTGGGACGAGATCACCCTGGGCGGCCTGGGCCGGTCGACGGCCGAGGTCAGCCGCCATCTTCCGGAGGAGAACACCCCTGGTGCGACGCCCTCGCCCACGCCTCCGTAAACCGTTTTGGCGAACGCTCCCCCGATCCCATATGCTTCTCACGTCCCCGACGCGCTGAGAAGCGCCCAGGTGGGCCATCAGCCCTCATCGTCTAGTGGCCCAGGACGCCGCCCTTTCAAGGCGGTAGCACGGGTTCGAATCCCGTTGGGGGCACGCAACACCCTGTGCGAGACTGGTGCTCGCATGAGCTTGGTCCTGTGGAGCAGTTTGGAGTGCTCGCCACCCTGTCAAGGTGGAGGCCGCGGGTTCAAATCCCGTCAGGACCGCTGCGGCTGGGTAGCTCAGTTGGTACGAGCGTCCGCCTGAAAAGCGGAAGGTCGCCGGTTCGACCCCGGCCCCAGCCACCGCCGCCCACCAGGGCAAATGACCCCGGCACACATCGTGTGCCGGGGTCATTTTCGTGCTGCTGCGCCAGCCGTAGGCCCACACCCCGTACGCCGGCCGGTGCCACCATGTCGTCCGTACCCGTACCCGTACCCGTACCTGTCGCCGGAGCGGGCCGCACCGTTTCTCCCCTCGGTCCCCGGCCGCCCCAGGGAGGCCCCGGGCACCCACGCTGCCCGTACGACCGGCGGGGCGGCTCGAACGCCCCCGAGCCGCCCGGCTCACGGAGCGGCGGCGGAGTCGGCCTCCGCGGATACGGAGGCCGGCCGGCCTCCCGGGTGGCGGTGGCGCCAGATGAGGAAGACCGCGGCCGACCCGAGCGCCCATGCCCCCAGCACCAGGAAGGGCCGGGCACTCTGGTGATCGCCGAAGTAGACCGCGGCGTGCTGCGCGTTCACCGAGGCGCCGGGCGGCAGCCATCGTCCGATGAATCCGAACACGGACGGCAGCAGAGGCCAGGACACGGCCCCGCCCGAGGACGGGTTGCCGAGCACCACCATGAGCCCCCAGGTCGGAATCACCGCCCACTTCCCGAAGAGCGTGTTGAACATGGTGAAGACCATGCCGGAGGTGAACATCGTCAGGGCCAGGATCATCCAGGACTCCACGAACGGCAGGTCCACCGCTTCGAGCCACCAGTCCACCACCGCGGCGATGGCGAAGCCGCCGAGCAGCGCGTACCCCGCCGTGAAGGCGATCCGCTCGGCCGGGTTGAGGTCCCGGGCGTGGAGGCCCAGCTGGATCGCCCCGACAAAGCCGACCACCACCGCCGCGAGCGAGATGTAGAAGAGGGCGAGACCTCGCGGATCCCCCTTCTGCAGCGGTGTCAGGTCCTTGATCACAACGGGTACCCCGGCCTTCGCGCCCACCGCCGGCGCCGCCTTGGCCAGCAGCTCCGCCACGGACGCACCGGACGCACCGGACACATCCAGCTGGATCCCGCCCCGCTCGGGCACATACAGCACCGCGAAGACCTTCTGCTGCTTCACCGCTTCGCGCGCCGACGCATAGGTGGGGTAGTCGTAGATCTTCAAAGAGGTGTCGAGGGCCCGCTCCAGGCCCTCGATGAACGCCGCCTGCCGGCTGGGCGAACCCTCGTCGATCCCTACGACGGCGGTGGGGATGCGGCGCGGGGTGGGGTCCGCCAGGGCGTAGGTGTACGAACCGGCGAACAGTCCTGCTCCGGCGGCGAGGATGAGCATCACCACGACGGCAGGAAAGAACAGCGAGCCCCTGAACAGCCGCCACCGCTCGCCCAGGCTTCCGTGCCACCCCCTCCATCCCCGCCCCGCGTACGACCTGTGCGCCCCGTGCGGCGCGCCGCCCGGCCCCGTCCCGCCCGGGTCCCCGCTGTCCGCGGCGGATGAGCGAGCAGCGGGCTCCTCCTCCCCCGCAGGCTCGTCGGACCGCGCGCTCATGAGGTCACGCTAGGGCAGCCATGGCGGGCCTACGACTCGTGGCAGCCCGTATGCGAGCGGCTCATGGCGGCCCGTGCGCGACACGACACGACGGCCGCCGGTCACGGACGTACCTGGCGGCCTGCCCCCTACGGGGCCCACAAGCATCAGCCGACTTCGCCGACCACCGTCGCCACACCTACGCGCCACCGCGGCCCCCCGTGCGCGGCCACCCGGCCGGGCGCACTCACGGAAATGGTTGGCCGACTCTTTCGGGGAGGTGAGATCCTTGACCAGGTATGCCTACATCCTCGCCTTCCTCGCCCTCCACGTTCGCCGCTCTCCAGGAGCGGCTGCCCGAGCTGACGCTCCGCGACGAGCGCCGGCTCGGTCGCCGTCTCGACGGTGCGCGCCGCATCCGTAAGCCGGCAGCGCGGCAGGCGGTCCTCGAAGAGCTCGCCGCCGAGGTCGAGCAGGCCGCGCTGCGGGTCGCCGGGCGCGCCGCCGCCGTACCGGCGATCGACTACCCCGAGCAGCTGCCCGTCAGCCAGAAGAAGGACGAGATCCTGGCGGCGATCCGCGACCACCAGGTCGTGATCGTCGCGGGCGAGACCGGCTCCGGCAAGACCACCCAGATCCCCAAGATCTGTCTGGAGCTGGGCCGCGGGATCAAGGGTGTCATCGGCCACACCCAGCCGCGCCGTATCGCCGCCCGCACGGTCGCCGAACGCGTCGCGGAAGAGCTGCGGACTCCCCTGGGCGGGGCGGTCGGCTGGAAGGTCCGCTTCACCGACCAGGTCGGCGGCGACACCCTCGTCAAGCTCATGACGGACGGCATCCTGCTCGCCGAGATCCAGACCGACCGCGAGCTGCGCCAGTACGACACGATCATCATCGACGAGGCCCATGAGCGCAGCCTCAACATCGACTTCATCCTGGGCTACCTCGCGCAGCTGCTCCCGCGCCGTCCCGACCTCAAGGTCGTGATCACCTCGGCGACCATCGACCCGGAGCGCTTCTCCCGGCACTTCGGCGACGCGCCGATCGTCGAGGTGAGCGGCCGGACGTACCCCGTCGAGGTCCGCTACCGGCCGCTCCTCGAGGAGAACGCGGAGGACAGCGACCGGGACCAGATCACCGCCATCTGCGACGCCGTGGACGAACTCCAGTCCGAGGGCCCGGGCGACATCCTGGTGTTCCTGTCCGGGGAGCGGGAGATCCGCGACACCGCCGACGCGCTCAACAGGAAAAATCTCCGCCTGACCGAGGTGCTGCCCCTCTACGCCCGGCTCTCGCACGCCGAGCAGCACCGTGTCTTCCAGCGCCATACGGGCCGCCGGATCGTCCTCGCGACCAATGTCGCGGAGACCTCCCTCACCGTCCCCGGCATCCGGTACGTCATCGACCCCGGCGCCGCCCGTATCTCCCGCTACAGCCACCGCACCAAGGTCCAGCGGCTGCCCATCGAGCGGATCTCGCAGGCCAGCGCCAACCAGCGCAAGGGCCGCTGCGGCCGCACGAGCGACGGCATCTGCATCCGGCTCTACTCGGAGGAGGACTTCCTCACCCGCCCCGAGTTCACGGACGCCGAGATCCTCCGTACGAACCTCGCCTCCGTCATCCTCCAGATGACCGCGGCCGGTCTGGGCGACATCGAGAAGTTCCCCTTCATCGACCCGCCGGACCGCCGCAACATCAAGGACGGCGTCCAGCTGCTCGAGGAGCTCGGCGCGCTCGACCCGAAGCAGAAGGACCCCAGAAAGCGGCTGACCGACACCGGCCGCAAGCTGTCCCAGCTGCCGGTCGACCCGCGGCTCGCCCGTATGGTCCTCGAGGCCGACCGTAACGGCTGTGTACGCGAGGTCATGGTCATCGCTGCGGCCCTGTCCATCCAGGACCCGCGCGAGCGCCCCTCCGACAAGCAGCAGCAGGCCGACCAGCAGCACGCCCGCTTCAAGGACGAGACCAGCGACTTCCTCGCCTTCCTCAACCTCTGGCGCTACATCCGCGAGCGGCAGAAGGAACTGTCCTCCTCCGCCTTCCGCCGGATGTGCCGCAGTGAGTTCCTGAACTACCTCCGCATACGGGAGTGGCAGGACATCTACACGCAGCTGCGCCAGGTCGCCAAGACCATGGGCATTCATCCGGCCCCTGCGTCCGACCAGGGGGACGCGGCCGCGGACCGTATCCACACCTCGCTGCTGGCGGGTCTGCTGTCGCACGTGGGCCTCAAGGAGACCGAGAAGAACGAGTACCTGGGCGCCCGCAGCGCCAAGTTCGCGGTCTTCCCCGGTTCTTCCCTGTTCCGGAAACCGCCGCGCTGGATCATGTCGGCGGAGCTGGTCGAGACGTCCCGGCTGTGGGCCCGGGTCAACGCCAGGATCGAGCCGGAGTGGGTCGAACCGCTCGCGCAGCACCTGGTCAAACGGACGTACAGCGAGCCGCACTGGGAGAAGGACCAGGCGGCGGTGATGGCGTACGAGCGGGTGACCCTCTACGGCGTTCCGATCGTCGCCCAGCGGAAGGTCAACTACGGCCGTATCGACCCGGAGACCAGCCGCGAGCTGTTCATCCGTAACGCGCTCGTCGAGGGCGACTGGCGCACCCATCACCAGTTCTTCCACGACAATCGCAAACTCCTCGGCGAGGTCGAGGAGTTGGAGCACCGCGCGCGGCGCCGGGACATCCTGGTCGACGACGAGACGCTGTTCGACTTCTACGACCGCAAGCTCCCCGAACACGTCGTCTCGGGCGCCCACTTCGACTCCTGGTGGAAGAACAAGCGGCGCGAGGAGCCGGAGCTGCTCAACTTCGAGCAGTCGATGCTGATCAACGAGAACGCGGAAGCCGTCACCAAGGACGACTACCCGGACTCCTGGCGGCAGGGGAAGCTGAAGTTCCGGGTGACGTACCAGTTCGAGCCGGGCACGGACGCGGACGGCGTGACCGTCCACATACCGCTCCAGGTGCTCAATCAGGTCACCCCCGAGGGCTTCGACTGGCAGATCCCGGGCCTGCGCGAGGACCTGGTCACCGAGCTGATCCGGTCGCTGCCCAAGCCGATCCGCCGCAACTACGTCCCGGCGCCCAACTTCGCCCGGCGCTTTCTCGACTCGGCGGTGCCGCTCCAGGAGCCGCTGCCCCTCACCCTCGCCCGTGAGCTCCAGCGCATGGTGGGAGTGCCGGTCACCGCAGAGGACTTCACCCCGGCCAAGGTCCCCGACCACTTGAAGATCACCTTCCGGGTGGTCGACGAGCGACGGCGCAAACTCGCCGAGGACAAGGACCTGGAAGCGCTGAAGCTGAAGCTCAAGCCCAGGACGCGGGCGGCGATCACCAAGGCCTTCGAGAAGGCCGTGGACGCCTCCCCGGGCGGCTCCGGCCTCGAACAGCGCACGGGCCTGACGCAGTGGACGGTCGGAGCGCTGCCGCGCACCTTCGAGACGCGGCGCGCCGGCCAGCCCGTCAAGGCGTATCCCGCGCTGGTCGACGAGGGGAACACGGTCGCCGTACGGCTCTTCGACACCGAGCCGGAGCAGGCCGAGGCGATGTGGCGCGGCACCCGCCGGCTCATCCTCCTCAACATCCCGTCGAATCCGGCCAAGTTCGCTCAGGACAGTCTGAGCAACCAGGCGAAGCTGGCGCTGTCCCGCTCCCCGCACGGCAGCGTCCAGGCCCTCTTCGAGGACTGTGTGACCGCCTCGGCCGACAAGCTGATCGCGGCCCGCGGGGGCCCGGTCTGGGACGAGGAGTCGTTCCGCAAGCTCTTCGACGCGGTACGCGCCGACCTGGTCGACGCGACGCTGGACACGGTCCGCAGGGTGCAGGAGGTCCTGGCGGCCTGGCAGGCCTGTGAGCGCCGGCTGAAGGCCACGGCCTCCCTGGCGCTCGTCCCGTCCCTCACGGATGTCAAGGAGCAGCTGGCGGAGCTCATCCGGCCGGGATTCGTGACCGCCCACGGCGTCCGCCGTCTGCCGGACCTGCTCCGCTATCTGGTCGCCGTCGACCGACGCCTCCAGCAGCTGCCCACCAACGCCGAGCGGGACCGCTCCCGTATGGCGAAGGTGAAGGAGATGCACGACGAGTACCTGTGGCTGCTGGAACAGCTTCCGCAGGGCAAGCCGGTGCCTCCGGAGGTCCGCGAGATCCGCTGGATGGTCGAGGAGCTGCGGGTCAGCTACTTCGCGCACGCGCTGGGTACGGCCTATCCGGTGTCGGACAAGCGCATCATGAAGGCGGTCGACGCCGCCGTACCCCCGGGCCGGTCATGACCGGGGCACCCGGCGCCGCTCCGGAGCGGGGCCGGGTGCGCGGGCATGACTGCGCCGGTGTGCCGGGGATGTCCTGATCCGCGAGCTCGGCGGGCGCGAGTTCGACCGCACCCCCTGACCTGCTGTAGAGTCTCTTCTCGCAGCACAGAGACGTCACGCGCTGCGAAATCTGGTCCTGTGGAGCAGTTTGGAGTGCTCGCCACCCTGTCAAGGTGGAGGCCGCGGGTTCAAATCCCGTCAGGACCGCCAAAGTGAGGCCCGCATCCCGCCACGGATGCGGGCCTCACTCGTACCCGGCCCGGGTACTCCCAGAGCCGCGCCCGCGGCGGAGCCGCAAACAGACACAGCAAATCCCGTCAGGACCGCATCATGAAAGGCCCGGATCCTCATGGATCCGGGCCTTTCTCGCTTCTCCGGCCTTCCTCCGCCTTCCGGGCCCTCCCACGCGTACCCGGGCGCCCTTGACTGGAGCTCGGCCCACGGGTACCCAGGCAGTAGGGAATGGGGAGCCCGGGAGGTGCGCGCGATGACGACATCAGCGAGGCATGAGACGAGGGCGCTGCTGCGAGCCCATCTGGCGGCCGCCACCGGCTATCGCCACCTGACCCGCCACTGCCCGGTCTGCCACCAGTTGTTGCGGCTGGCCATGGAGAGCCCGGCCGACGGAGGCGATCCCCAACCGCCCCGTGAGAGCGCCCGGGACGCCCGGAGCGCCCGCAACACCCGCACCGCCGCCCCCCGGCCCGTCGAGGCGACTCCCGCAGTCCCGTCGGGCACCCGGGGAGCCGGGGCCGACCAGAGCGGCCCCAGCCGTCCCAGTGACCCTCAAGACACCGCGGAGAGCAACGGATACCAGAGCCCTTCGCGCGGATGACCTGCGGCGGCTTGCCCCGCCCTGCCCCCATTACCGCAGGGTTACCAAGTGGTACAAGCGCGGGGAGCTGTGACGGGAGTCACCGAGAGAGTTTCGGAAGTGGGGGAACTTGAGCCCTCCCCACAACAGGTCGATTTAATATGTGCAATTGCACTCCTGCCCCAGGCCACTCCCCGCCTGCCCGCGACAGCCCCCTGACTGCCGCCCGTCCCACCCGTGAACCTGCCCCTCACGTCCCTGGCGCGACAGCTCTGCGGGCACCCGCACAAAAAAATCGCGCTGGACCCGGCGGAGTCCAGCGCGATCGACGACGCACCCTCAATGCCGAGGGAAGGAACCTGTTGGGGCAGGCGCCCGTCGTGTGGAGCTAGGTTGGGCAACGGCCGGATTGGGGGACCCGAATTGCCCGGTTATGCAGTTGTTCAGGCCTCGCTGCGCTGCTGCGGGATGCCCGCGAGCAGTGCGCGGACCTCCGCTTCGCGGTAACGCCGGTGCCCTCCGAGCGTGCGGATGGACGTGAGCTTGCCTGCCTTGGCCCAGCGCGTGACCGTCTTCGGGTCCACGCGGAACATCGTGGCAACCTCAGCCGGGGTCAGCAGCGGCTCGGCATCAGGGGTGCGAGCGGTCATGAGCGGCCTCCTCGGGAGAACCGAACCATCACGGTTCTTTCCTCTAAATTCTGCACCTTGACCCACGTTGCCCGAAATGGCGCACGCAGGCCGAGTCGGTTATAGGACGAACGGCTTGTCCTCGGCACTACAACTACACCATCCGTCCAGCCGGGTCGGCCAAACCGATGGAATTGCCCTCTCAGGTGTTCAACCTCGGCGGAAGCCGATGGACCATGCCATAGCGGACAGTCACGCCGCCGTGACGATCAGTCACAGCGTGACCAGGAGCCACAGGACCCACCAAGCAAGTGCAATACCGATCTTTCCGCCCGTAGTTGGACGGAAGGAGCCCTTCCTGGACTCCTTGTCCTATTTTGACACGAGGGTAGTGGTTCAGGGCAAGGCCCGGCTTAGTGCTGTCCATCACCCTTGCGCCTTTGGCCCGGATCAAGACCTCTGCCCTACGACCCGGCCTCGTGGACAGTCTTCCGCACCCCGCTCCGCCGACGCCCCGTCTCAGCTGGCGAACTGGCGCTCCCGCACCACACGCCAGCGGTCCGTGAGCCGCTCGTACGCCTCACCGGCCCGCGACCCGTCACCGTCGCGCAGCGCCTTCAGCCCCTCGGCCACATCCGCGGCCGAGTGGTCCTCGGCGAGCTGACCCTCGGGAAGAGCATGCACCAGACCTCCGTAGTCCAGCTCCACGAGCGACCGCGGATGGAACTCCTCGAGCCACCTTCCGACATCCTCCAGGCCCTCGATCAGCGCCCCTTCGTCGAGTGCCTCACGCAGCACCTTCAGACCGCGGGCCACCCGCCGCCGCGCCTGCACCATCGGGGTGCGGTAGCGCAGCACCGGCTCCTCGCCGTCCTTGATGTACTCGCGCTCCCCGTCCGAGAAGAGCACGAACCACCGGACGGGGACATGCCAGGTCGCCGAGCGGATCCATGGCCGGGCGTCGGGATTGCCCTCCAGCCACTGCTCGTAGTCCGCTTCGGCCTGCCGACGCACCACCGGCGGCAGTACGGCGTCCAGCACCGGGGCCGGCAGTGTCTCCGCCAGCTCCTCCAGAGCCAGCCAGCCACGCAGCCGGGTACGCCAGGGGCAGATGCAGGTCACGCCGTCCACGACCGCGACAAAGGCGTCGCTGCTCTCGTGCACCGGAACCGCAATGGGCGGCACCGGCAGCAAGTCCGCCAGGGAGCGGCGGAGTTCGTCCTGGGCGGTGGGCAGATCCTCACGCGCCGCGTAGCGGTACCAGTGGGAGCGCTCGGGCTCGGGGAAGGCGGCCAGCGGTTCGTATACCCGCAGATACGCCGCATACGGGACAACCACTGATGACGCCAGACCCACGCGCCTACTCCTCCGTCGTCGCCGGGAGTTGCCATCCACCAGTCCTGATCGTCCCACGTACGGACGCCATCGGGGCATTCCGCCCCCGGCCCGGGCACCGGCGGCAGCCGCCGAATGCCGCAGCCGGGCCCCCTCGATCGTGGCACCTCACTGCTCCGCAGGCGGTACAGGATCTAGGCTTGGCTCCACCCGGCCCTCCCCACCCACAGGAGGGCGTTCCGCCACGCTTCGGGAGTCACCACCGTGACCGACGTACGTCCACCAGCCGATGATCTCGGCGTGCTGTCCACCCTGTTCCGCTCCGAGCAGGGCGGGCATGAGCAGGTCGTCCTCTGCCAGGACCGGGAGAGCGGTCTGCGGGCCGTCATCGCGATCCACTCGACCGCCCTGGGCCCGGCCCTCGGCGGCACCCGCTTCCACGCCTACGCCTCCGACGCGGAGGCCGTCCTGGACGCACTCAACCTCGCCCGCGGCATGTCGTACAAGAACGCTCTCGCAGGGCTGGACCACGGCGGCGGCAAGGCCGTGATCATCGGTGACCCGGACGCGCACAAGAGCGAGGAGCTGCTGCTCGCCTACGGCCGGTTCGTGGCCTCGCTCGGCGGCCGGTACGTCACCGCCTGCGACGTCGGCACCTACGTCGCCGACATGGACGTCGTCGCCCGCGCGTGCCAGTGGACCACCGGCCGCTCCCCGGCGAACGGCGGCGCCGGCGACTCCTCCGTCCTCACCGCCTTCGGCGTCTTCCAGGGCATGCGCGCCAGCGCGCAGCACGCCTGGGGCGACCCGACGCTGCGCGGCCGCAAGGTCGGCATCGCCGGTGTCGGCAAGGTCGGCCACCACCTCGTCGACCACCTCCTGGAGGACGGGGCGGAGGTCGTGGTCACGGATGTCCGGGGCGAGTCCGTGGCCCGGGTCCTGGCCCGGCACCCCCGGGTCACCGCGGTGAGCGGCACCGATGCGCTGATCCGCGCGGGGCTGGATGTCTACGCTCCGTGTGCGCTCGGTGGCGCCCTGAACGACGAGAGCGTCCCGGCTCTCACCGCCAGGATCGTCTGCGGCGCGGCCAACAACCAACTGGCCCACCCGGGTGTCGAGAAGGACCTCGCCGACCGCGGCATCCTCTACGCCCCGGACTACGTGGTGAACGCCGGCGGAGTGATCCAGGTGGCGGACGAGCTCCACGGCTTCGACTTCGACCGCGCCAAGGCCAAGGCGACGAAGATCTTCGACACGACGCTGGCCATATTCGATCGCGCCAAGGCCGATGGCATCCCGCCCGCGGCCGCCGCGGACCGCCTCGCGGAGCAGCGGATGGCCGAAGCGCGCGCCCACGCGTCGCGCTGACGCAAGCCCCGCCCGGCCCGCGCTCTCGGTGCCGGGGACCGCACCCCGACGCTCAGGCTGGGCGGGGCCGGTCCCCGGCCCGGTTCAGGCCGGCCAGGAACCGGCCCCGCCCGACGGCTCTCCTCCAGGGGCGGGCGAGCCGGCGAGGCGAAGCTCCCGCGACGGCGGACCGGGGGACGAGACAAGACTCACCACCTGTCGGCGGGTCGGCCCTGAACAGACGGTAAAATCAAAGCTGACCAGCGAGGACGGGGCTCCTCGCAGGTTCTGCCGCGTGGCGCGTCCTGTGGGCGACGTACCGTATGGCCACGGAAGCAGGTACCGTTGAAGCCCTACGGATCGGTCTCTCCTGTGAGAGTCCGCTCCGCATCATGAACGCGTGTCAAGACTCTGGGGCCGTCGAGCCCCGTCGTTGAGGGGGTCGAGCCATGGGGCGCGGCCGGGCCAAGGCCAAGCAGACGAAGGTCGCCCGCCAGCTGAAGTACAACAGCGGCGGGACGGATCTCTCGCGCCTGGCTGAGGAGCTGGGCGCATCGACTTCGAGCCAGCCGCCGAATGGCGAGCCGTTCGAGGACGATGAGCTGGACGACGACCCGTACGCACAGTACGCGGATCGCTACAACGACGAGGACGAGGACGACGACCAGTCGTCCGACCAGTCCGCCTATCGTCGACGCGCCTGACGCCGCGGCGCGCGGCACCCGCCGTATCACGTACGTATTCAGGCCGTCCACAGCATGACCACTGAGCCGGTCCGGGCCCCCGGACCGGCCCATTGCCGTGTCCGGGGCGAAATACCGGCCCGAGGTCCTCAGCCGGCGTAGTCACGGACGAGGGTCACGGCCTCGGTGTGGTCACCGCGCTCGGCGATCGAGCCCGCGACCCAGGCGTCCACGCCGCGGTCCGCGAGCGTGGTCAGCGCCACGTCCACCGACTGCTGGGGGACGACGGCGATCATCCCGACGCCCATGTTGAGCGTCTTCTCCAGTTCCGGCCGCGCGACCTGTCCGGCGGTGCCGATGAGGTCGAAGACCGGGGCCGGGGTCCAGGTGGAGCGGTCGACCGTCGCGTGCAGATGGTCCGGGACGACACGGGCCAGATTGTTGGCGAGACCGCCACCGGTGATGTGCGAGAAGGCGTGCACCTCGGTGGTGCGGATGAGCGCCAGACAGTCCAGCGCGTAGATCTTGGTGGGCTCGAGCAGCTCTTCGCCCAGGCTGCGGCCGAACTCGGGAATCTCCCGGTCCAGGGACCAGCCCGCGCGGTCGAAGACCACATGCCGCACCAGCGAGTACCCGTTCGAGTGAAGTCCGGAGGACGCCATGGCGATCACCGCGTCACCCGTACGGATACGATCCGCGCCCAGCACGCGGTCGGCCTCGACCACGCCGGTTCCGGCGCCCGCGACATCGAAGTCGTCGGGCCCGAGCAGGCCCGGGTGCTCCGCGGTCTCACCGCCGACCAGCGCGCAGCCGGCCAGCACACAGCCCTCGGCGATGCCCTTGACGATCTGGGCGACCCGCTCCGGGTAGACCTTGCCGACGCAGATGTAGTCGGTCATGAACAGCGGTTCCGCACCGCAGACGACCAGGTCGTCGACGACCATGCCGACGAGGTCGTGCCCGATGGTGTCGTAGACCCCCATCTGCCGGGCGATGTCGACCTTCGTGCCGACGCCGTCGGTGGCGGAGGCGAGCAGCGGGCGCTCGTAGCGCTTGAGGGCGGACGCGTCGAAGAGTCCCGCGAAGCCGCCGAGGCCGCCGATGGCCTCGGGGCGGGTCGCCTTCTTCACCCACTCCTTCATCAGCTCGACGGCGCGGTCCCCCGCGTCGATGTCGACGCCCGCGGCGGCGTAGCTGGCACCAGTGGTCTCAGACATTGCCTTGAGATCCTTCGTGTCGTTGATGACGGGCTCTACGGGCGGCGGAGCGCGTCGGCGCCACCGATACCGGCCGTCAGCGTCTCGATCCCGTCCACATCGCTGCGCGGGCCGACGGGCTTCGCCGGCTCGTCGGCGGACGTCTCCAGGAGGTGCTTGCCCAGCAGCTCCGGGTCCGGCAGTTCCATCGGGTACTCGCCGTCGAAGCAGGCGCGGCACAGGTTCGGCTTGGCGATCGTGGTCGCCTCGGTCATGCCGTCGATGGAGATGTAGGCGAGGGAGTCCGCGCCCAGTGACTTGCCGATCTCCTCGACGGACAGCCCGTTGGCGATCAGCTCCGCACGGGTGGCGAAGTCGATACCGAAGAAGCACGGCCACTTGATCGGGGGCGAGGAGATCCGGATATGGACCTCGGCGGCCCCGGCCTCGCGCAGCATCCGGACCAGTGCGCGCTGGGTGTTGCCGCGGACGATCGAGTCGTCGACGACCACCAGGCGCTTGCCCCGGATGACCTCCTTCAGCGGGTTGAGCTTGAGCCGGATGCCGAGCTGGCGGATGGTCTGGCTCGGCTGGATGAAGGTCCGGCCGACGTAGGAGTTCTTGACCAGGCCCGAGCCGTACGGAATGCCGCTGGCCTCCGCGTATCCCACGGCGGCCGGGGTGCCGGACTCCGGCGTGGCTATGACCAGGTCGGCATCGGCGGGGGACTCCTTCGCCAGCCGGCGGCCCATCTCGACACGGGAGAGATAGACGTTGCGGCCCGCGATGTCGGTGTCGGGGCGGGCGAGGTAGACGTACTCGAAGACACAGCCCTTGGGCCGGGCCTCGGCGAAGCGGCTCGCCCGCAGCCCGTCCTCGTCGATGGCGATCATCTCGCCGGGCTCGACCTCGCGGATGAAGCTCGCGCCCACGATGTCGAGCGCCGCGGTCTCGCTCGCCACGACCCAGCCGCGCTCGAGGCGGCCGAGGACCAGCGGGCGTACGCCCTGCGGGTCACGGGCTGCGTAGAGGGTGTGGTCGTCCATGAAGACGAGGGAGAAGGCGCCCTTGACGCGCGGCAGCACCTGAGGCGCGGCCTGCTCGACGGTCAGCGGCTTGCCGTCCTCGTCGACCTGTCCCGCCAGGAGGGCGGTGACGAGGTCGGTGTCGTTGGTCGCGGCGACCTGGGTGGCGCGGCCGTTCTCGCGCGGCAGCGCGGCGACCATCTCGGCGAGCTCTACGGTGTTGACCAGGTTGCCGTTGTGACCGAGCGCGATCGAGCCGTGCGCGGTGGCACGGAAGGTCGGCTGCGCGTTCTCCCACACGGAGGCACCGGTGGTCGAGTAGCGGGCATGGCCCACCGCGATGTGGCCCGGCAGGGAACCGAGGGATGTCTCGTCGAAGACCTGGGAGACCAGACCCATGTCCTTGAAGACGAGGATCTGTGAGCCGTTGCTCACCGCGATGCCCGCGGACTCCTGTCCACGGTGCTGCAGCGCATACAGCCCGAAATAGGTGAGTTTGGCGACCTCTTCTCCCGGAGCCCAGACACCGAAGACGCCACAAGCGTCCTGGGGGCCTTTCTCGCCGGGAAGGAGATCGTGGTTGAGTCGTCCGTCACCACGTGGCACGACACCGAGTCTAGGCCAGGTCGCGCATTCATCCGAACCAAGGACGGTGGCGGGGCCCCCAAGGGAGATCATCGGGGCGGCCGGGAGGTGTCCTCCCGGGGCTCCGGACCCCGGAATGCCGTTGCCACACCTGGTGGAACGGTCCGCACATCCGGCTCGTGCGGTCTTCCGGTGACGTCTACGTCACATTTGCGGGGCATCTCTGGCCGACGGCGCTCGCCCCCGGCCGCGCGGCCTGCCCCGGCAGGTGCTCATGGGCGGTGCGCGGGAGCGCCCACGGCAGCTGCTGGCGGCGAACCGAAGCCGCGGTGGGTGCCGGGCCGGATGGCCTCCCCGGCGCCCGCCGGAAATCCCGTTGCGGCCCCCTCGGGCCAAGGAGCCTCTCGCCGCACCCCACGCGCCCTGGGGCATGTCCGACGGCCCTCCACGGCTCGCGACGCTCGCCCCGGACTCCGTCTGGGTGGGGGTCCCGGCCGAAGGCTGGGGGAGTGCACCCAGTCGCGGCGCTCCCCCAGCCTTCGGCCGGGGATACCCGCACCGCCGTGCGATGCTCCCCCATTCTTCGGCCTGGCGTTGCCCCACACCCGACGCCGCTCGCTGCCCCCCTCGGACACGTCAGGCACGCCCTAACTCATCAGCGGCAGCTGATCGCTCAGGTCCGCACGCTCGCCGCCGGCGGAGACCTTCGCCATGTCGAGCGCCTCGGCCCAGCTCGTACGGCCCGTGGCCAGCCGGATCCAGGTCATCGGGTCGGTCTCGACGACGTTCGGCGGGGTGCCCCGGGTGTGTCTGGGGCCCTCCCCGCACTGCACGACGGCGAAGGGCGGGACGCGTACCTCCACCGAGCCGCCCGGTGCCTTGACCGCCAGGGCATCGGCGAGCAGTCTCGTCACGGCGGCGACCGCCTGCCGGTCCTGCGGAATCTCGGTGCCCAGAGCGGCCGCGAGATCGTCGGTGTGCACGACGAGCTCGACACAGCGGGTGACAAGGAAATCGTCCAGCCGTACCGCACCCATGCGCGCCGCGAGCAGCCGCTCGTCCGGTGCCGACGGCAGGAGCGCGGCGAGGCGATCGGCGGCGCGCGCCAGGAGCTCGCGCGGTTCGCCCGCCGCGGCGATGGCACGGGTGCCCTGATCGACTGTCCCGGCGAAAGCGGCGGTCGCGAACGGGTAGTCGAGGAGTGCCACGTCCCGCACGGGAGGTGCGGGCTGCTCCAGAGTGCGGCTGACGGTGTCCATGGCCGTCGCGATATGGGCCAGCAGCTCGCGGACGGTCCAGTCGCCGAGCCGGGTGGGCCACGCGAGCTGCTCGGCTGTCAGGTCGGCGGCGGCATCCCGTACGTGCCGGAACTGCGCGGTGACCGCGGCCCTCACCTTCGCGGAGTCATACGTCCGGGCCCGAGGCTTACGCGTCCGAGGCGGCATGACAGGAGCTTACGGCTCCGCACGGCCTGCGTGGACAGGTCCCCGGACCCGGCAGATGATGGAAACAAAGGGAATTCAGGAAGGAAAGGTGTGAATCCTCATGGCTGAGCACCCGGACTGTGCCCTGGTACGCCGGGGCTACGAGGCATTCAGCAATGGTGACATGGACACACTGTCCTCGCTGTTCACGGCGGACGTCGCCCACCACGTTCCCGGCGATCACATACTCTCGGGGCACCACAAGGGACGCGAGGCCGTCCTGCAGCTCTACCGCCGTATCGCCGAGGAGACCAACGGCACGTTCCGAGTGGAGCTCCAGCACCTCTTGGCGGACGGCCGGGGACATGTCATCTCGGTCCACCGCATCTACGCGGACCGCAAGGACCGCGGTGTCGAGATGCCCGGCGGAATCTTCTTCACCATCGTCGGCGGAAAGGTGAGCGACCTCGACGAGTGCGCGGAGGACCTCGACGTCCTGAACGAGTTCTGGCGCTGAACGACGAGGCGGGGCTGCTGCATGCGGCACCGTCCGCCCGCAGCGCCGACGAGCGGCCGCCGTCGACGGCCCGCGGCCCCACCCAGTAAGTGGGTGGGG
>NZ_JBQQBW010000083.1:0-29864 GCF_052245415.1 Streptomyces sp. 8N706
GCGGTGCGGTCCGCGTCGGCCAGGAGCTCGCAGCGGACCGCCCGCCCCGGCCCTCGGGGCGCGCAGTGCCACCGCCGCCACCGGGGGCAAGCGCGGACGTCGCACCGTCGGCGGCACGTTCCCCGTCTTCCCGGTCGGCCGCGGCGTCCGTCCGGGCTTAGGACGCGCCAGGCCCCTCGTCCGGCATGCGCCGCTCCCCGTCCTCGGGGCGGCTGTGCGATGACGGCGCCTCGGCCCCACCGGGTGGCGCATCGGCCCCACCGGGCGGCTCCTCCGCGCCCGGGGACCGCTCGGTCTCCTGCGGTCCGGGCGCTTCCGGCCGGCCGGACGGTCCGCCGGGTGCGGAGCCGCTGTCCGCCGCTCCCGCCGCATCCTGGCGGCCGGGCTCCGGCGCGTCGCCGGATGTCCGCGCGGCAGGGTCCTCGCCGGCGAGACGGTCCGTGGTCACAGGGTGCTCCAGTCCTGGTCGGGATAGTGGTGCACGGGCGCCGAGACATCGTCCAACGCCCGGCAGATCTCATCAGGAAGACTAAGCTCCTCCACTGACAAAGCCGCCGTGAGCTGCTGCGCGTTGCGCGCGCCGACGATCGGTGCCGCCACTCCCGGCCGGTCGCGGACCCAGGCGAGCGCCACCTGAAGCGGCGTGGCCGCCAGCCCCTCCGCCGCGGTGGTGACGGCGTCCACGATCCGGCTCGCCGCATCGTCCAGATACGGGGCCACGAACGCCGCCAGCTGCGGGGAGGCTCCCCGCGAGTCGCCCGGGGTCGCGTGCCGGTACTTCCCGGTCAGCACGCCCCGACCCAGCGGCGAGGACGGCAACAGCCCCACCCCGAGGTCCAGCGCCGCGGGCAGCACTTCCCGCTCCACACCGCGCTGCAGCAGCGAGTACTCCATCTGCGTGCTCGCCAGCCGGGTGCGCCCGCCCGGCGCGGCCAGCTGCCAGGTGGCGGCCTTGGCGAGCTGCCAGCCGCAGAAGTTGGACACCCCCACATAGCGCGCCCGGCCGCTGCTGACGGCGATGTCGAGCGCCTGCAGCGTCTCCTCCAGGGGTGTCCCGGGGTCGAAGGCGTGGACCTGCCACAGATCGACATGGTCCGTGCCGAGGCGCCCCAGGGAGGAGTCGAGCGCCGCGAGCAGATGGCCGCGCGAGCCGTCGAACCGCCGGTCGGGGTCGGGGACGCTGCCCGCCTTCGTCGCGATGACCAGGTCGGACCGCGGCACCAGGTCCTCTATGAGCTGCCCCAGGAGATACTCCGCGCCGCCGTCCGCGTACACATCCGCGGTGTCCACCAGGGTGCCGCCGGCCTCCCAGAAGGCCTTCAACTGATCGGCGGCATCGTGCTCGTCGGTGTCCCGTCCCCAGGTGAGGGTGCCGAGCCCGACCCGCGATACGCGAAGGCCCGTACGGCCGAGGTGCCTCTGCTCCATGAGCGTTGAGATTACTGGCCGGTGGCGCCGCGGCCGCCGGCCTGTGGACAACCCGGCACTGACGGACCGCGCCCCCGCGCGCTAGAGTCCCCGGAACAGGGGCGTTACTGATCGGTAAGGAGAAACGGCATGCGGCTCGGGATCAACCTCGGTTACTGGGGTGCCGGAATGGACGCGGACAACCTCACAGTTGCCCGGGAGGCCGACAAGCTGGGCTATGCCGTCTGCTGGGCGGCGGAGGCGTACGGCTCCGATGCCCCCACGGTGCTGTCCTGGGTCGCGGCCCAGACCGAGCGCATCGACGTGGGATCGGCCATCTTCCAGATCCCCGCCCGGACGCCCGCGATGACCGCGATGACGGCCGCCACGCTCGACTCGCTCTCCGGCGGCCGGTTCCGCCTCGGCCTCGGTGTATCGGGCCCGCAGGTGTCCGAGGGCTGGTACGGCGTCAAGTTCGACAAGCCCCTCGCCCGCACCCGCGAGTATGTGGAGATCATCCGCAAGGCGATGTCCCGGGAGCGCCTCGTCCACGAGGGCGAGCACTGGACGCTGCCGCTGCCCGGCGGCCCGGGCAAGCCGATCAAGCTCACCGTCCATCCGGTGCGTGAGCACATCCCGCTCTACATCGCGGCGATCGGCCCGAAGAACCTCGAACAGACGGGCGAGATCGCCGACGGAGCCCTGGTCATCTTCTTCGCGCCCGAGCACGCCGAGGAGACCACGCTCGGCTCCCTGCGCGCGGGCCGTGAGAAGGCGGGCAAGTCCCTCGACGGCTTCGACATCGTGCCCACCGTCCCCCTGGCGATCGGCGACGACGTCCAGGCCCTGGCCGACCAGTTCCGTCCGTACACCGCGCTGTACGTCGGTGGCATGGGCAGCGCCAAGCAGAACTTCTACAACAAGCTTGCCCAGCGCATGGGGTACGAGAAGGAGGCCGCCGAGATCCAGGAGAAGTACCTCTCCGGCGACAAGGAGGGCGCCGCGGCGGCCGTGCCCCACCAGCTGATCGACTCCACCACCCTGCTCGGTCCGGTCGAACGCGTCGCCGACCGGATGCAGGCCTACGCCGAGGCCGGTGTCACCACCCTCTCCCTCGCCCCGGCGGGCTTCACGCTCGAGGAGCGTCTCACCTCGCTGCGGGCGGGTGTCGAGGCACTGGAGCGCGCGGGTCTCGCGTAAGCGCGCGGTCCCGCCCGGCGCAACGCCCCGCCCGCCGCCCGCCGGGTCACACGGCGGTCGGCGGTGCGGGCGCAGGACGGTGGGGGGCTCCCGCGCAGCCGGTCTCTCGGTCGGCTTTCGCCGAAGCCAGCCCGGGGGTGGAGCCGTCGGTGGCTCCGACAACGCGGCAGACGGCTGGGAGAGCGCGTCGCCGGGGCGGTCTCCGGCCTCGGCGGGCGGCCTTCCACCCGTAAGGAGCCGGACCCGCCCCCGTAGCCCAGTGGCGGCGGCACCCCTCTCCTGTAAGGAGCCGGGGAGGCACCCCGCGTGGCCGGGGATGATCCCGCAGCAGCGGGGGCCGCGGGAGGAGGGGCCCCACCCTTGAGGCACCCGGGGAGCACCCCCCAGCCGGGCGGGAGCGGGGCCGGACCTCCGCCGGGCCTTCGCGGTGGGGGCCGGCCGTCGCCGGAGGCGTCAGCCGGGCACCAGCCGGCCCAGCAGCCGTCCGAAGGCGATCAGCCGGGCTATCTGGCCCGGCCCGCCGTCGTCCAGCGACTTGCTGAACCGGAACGCCTCCGGACGGAACCGGGCGGCGGTCACGGGCGAGTCCGGGTCGCCCCCCGGCAGCGGATTCAGCTCGTGCGGCGTACCGGTCGCGAGCACCAGATGCACTCCGCGGTCGATACGGCCGCCCGAGGCGTCCTGCCCGACCAGCGTGCGCATCCCCACATGGCGGATCGAGCCCAGCGGCAGAACCTGTACGGAGGAGTCGAGCACCGTCCCGCCCGGATCGCTCCCGTCCTCCAGCTCCTCGCTGTGCCACAGGATGAGCCGCCGCCCGTCGCAGACCGCGGCCTCCTGCCACACCGACGCGCCGGCCTCCGTCAGGTCCACCACCCGCTCCAGAGTGAACCCCCGCACCCGGCGCCGCCCCAGCACTCCGGCGATGGCGTCCAGCGCGACCTCGGCATGCAGGAAGTAGGCACGCGCGGCGTCGTCCAGGCGCTCATGCGGCGCCCAGTCCGATCCGGCCGGCCCCAGTGGCCGGGGCGCCGGACGGCTCCTCGCCGCTCTGCTGAACTTGCCCACCGGTTTCACAACCCCCTCCAGGCTCGGAAATAACCCTACCCAGGGGTGTCGGCGGGAGAGGCTGAGAGGCTCTGCGGCCGTGGTGGGGGCTCGGGGGTCCACCCCGCCACGGCCGTCACCGAGCACAACGCGCGCGCCCCCGCGGAGTTACGCGCCGGGAGCCTCCGCGCTCCTCCGTTCGGCGGAGTTATCCGGGCCAGCTGTTGCCGGACACCTCCAGGAGCATTTGACTCATCCTGTGCGGAGCCCCGTACGGAGGTGGCATTGATGCTTTCGGCCAGAGATCTGTTCCAGGAGATCTTCGACCACGACGAGTCGTTCCGGCTGTTCTGCTCCATCGCCGCCAGCGGTGAGGCGCAAGGCGGCTGGGAGAACGGCCGGATCGCCGCCCTCGTCCCGGCGTCCCAGCGGGGGCTCAGCCGCAAGATCGTCCGCCATGGCGCCGACGAGGACAAGCACGGCCGGATCTTCAACGCATTGCTGCGCAAACGCGGACTGGACCCGGTCGACGTCCCCCCGGACACCGACTACACCATGCTGCTCGAGAGGCAGGGCATCGGCCTGGCCCACGACAAGCTCCGCGCCGACGAGCCGCTCTCGGAGGAGGACATCGTCGCCTACCTCGCGCACAGCAGGGTCACCGAACAGCGGGCCTCGGAGCAGATGCAACTCCTGCGCAAACACTTCGCCGACCACCCGGAGGTCGGCCGCGCCGTCAGGATGATCTCCAACGACGAGGACAACCATCTGGCGTACTGCCACGAGGAGCTGCTGCGGCTGGCCGCCGCCGGGCACGGCCGGACGATCCAGCGGATCCTCCGGGAGAGCGCGCTCGCCGAGATCCGGGTGTACCGCGACGTCAGCCTCGCCGTGATGGCGCACATGGGACGGATCCTGGGCTGGTCCGCGGCGAAGGCGGCGGTGCTCGCGGCCGGGATCCACGCGTTCTACGCGTACGAGCGGCTGGGCGGCTGGCACCGGATGGTCAGTCTGAGGATGCCGGAGCGGCGTGACGCGCTCGGCGGGCCGGCGACGGCCGCCCCCGAGTTCGCCTGACCGAGGGGCCCAACGAGTCCGCCCGCCCGCGGGTCAGAGCCAGCCGCGCCGCTTGAAGGTCCGGTACAGCCACACCACGGCGCCGGCCATGACTATCAGCACCGCCGGATAGCCCCACACCGAGTCCAGTTCCGGCATGTGCTCGAAGTTCATGCCGTAGACCCCGGCGACCATCGTGGGCACCGCCGCCATCGCCGCCCATGCCGAGATCTTCCGCATGTCGTTGTTCTGCTGGACGCCCATCTGCGCGAGATGCGCCCCCAGGATGTCGGAGAGCAGCCGGTCGAAGCCCTCGACGTACTCGTTGGCGCGCGTCAGGTGGTCGCTGACGTCACGGAAGAACGGCTGGGAGTGCTCGTGCACGAACGGCACCCCCGCTCCCGCCAGCCGTTCCATCGGATCGGCCAGCGGGCCGGTGGCACGGCGGAACTCGAGGACCTGGCGCTTGAAGGCGTAGATCCGGGCCGCCGTGGGCGTGGTGTCGGTGCCGGCCGGCGCGAACACCTCCGCCTCCAGCTCCTCCAGGTCCACCTGAAGCTCGGCCGCCACGTCGAGGTAGTGGTCCACGACCGCGTCGCTCACCGCGTACATCACCGCCGTGGGGCCGTGCTTGAGGACCTCCGGCTCCTCCTCCAGGCGCTGCCGCACCTGGGCCAGTGGGGCGCCCTCACCGTGCCGGACCGTCACCACGAACGAGTCGCCGACGAACACCATCAGCTCGCCGGTGGTGACCGTGGCCGCCGTGTCGTCGTACAGCACCGGCTTGAGGACCAGGAAGAGCGAGTCGTCGTAGACCTCCAGCTTCGGCCGCTGGTGTGCGGTCAGCGCATCCTCCACGGCCAGCGGATGCAGCCCGAATTCGCTGGTCACGAGCTCGAACTCCTTCTCCGTCGGCTCGTGCAGCCCGATCCACAGGAACGAGTTGCCCTCCGCCCGCGCCTCGTCCAGCGCGTCGGAGAAGTCGGCGGGGCCCTCGGTTCGGCACCCGTCCCGGTAGATGGCACAGTCCACAATCACGCGGGGCATTCTCCCCTGCCCGGCCGGGACGCACACCCGGGGTCCTCTTGCACGGCACCGTAAGGTTGCGCACATGCCCACGCTGATCCTCGTCCGGCACGGCCGTTCGACCGCCAACAGTGCCAAGGTGCTCGCGGGATGGACGCCCGGAGTCGCCCTCGACGAGCGCGGCGCCGCCCAGGCGGCCGCGCTGCCGGGGCGGCTGGCCGGCCTGCCGCTCGCCGCTGTCGTCACGAGCCCCCTGCAGCGCTGCCAGGAGACGCTGCGGCCGCTGCTCGACGCCCGCCCCGCCCTGCCGCTGCACATCGACGAGCGGATCGGCGAGTGCCACTACGGTGACTGGACCGGCCGCAAACTCGCGGAGCTGGCCGACGAGCCGCTGTGGAAGACCGTGCAGGGGCACCCGTCCGCCGCCGAGTTCCCGGGGCCGGAGGGGGAGACCGTACGAGCCATGCAGGCGCGGGCAGTCGACGCCGTACGCGACTGGAACAGCCGGATCGAGGCCGAGCACGGCGCCGACGCGGTGTATGCGATGTGCTCGCACGGGGACATCATCAAGTCCCTGGTGGCCGACGCCCTGGGACTGCATCTGGACCTCTTCCAGCGGATCTCCGTGGAGCCCTGCTCCGTCACCGCGATCCGCTACACCCCGCTGCGGCCGTTTCTGCTCCGGCTCGGCGACACCGGAGGCTTCAGCGGGCTCGCGCCCGAGGAGGGCGGCGGTTCGGCCGGTGGCAGCGGCGACGCCGAGGTGGGGGGTGCCGCGGGCGCGGCGTGATCGCCGTGAGCAGTAGGGTGGACGGGCCGCGGCCAGGGTACGTGTGACCGCGCGGCGTCGATCCCGCAGTCGATCCCAAGGAGCAGGACGTGTCCCGTCAGGTGTTCCTCTACGACCCTCCGGACCGGTTCGTCGCCGGTACGGTCGGGCTGCCTGGCCGCCGGACGTTCTTCCTCCAGGCGACCGGGGCCGGCCGCACCACCAGCGTCGTCCTGGAGAAGACCCAGGTGGCCGCGCTCGCCGAGCGGATCGACGAGCTGCTGGACGAGGTGGTGCGCCGCACCGGCGGCAACGCGCCCGTACCGGCCGTCGCACCGACGGACCTCTCCGACACCGCGCCGCTCGACGCCCCCGTCGAGGAGGAGTTCCGGGTCGGCACCATGGCGCTGGCCTGGGACGGCGAGGAGCAGCGCATGATCGTCGAGGCGCAGGCTCTCGTCGAACTCGACGCGGAGACCGACGAGGACCTCGCCGAGGCCGAGGAGAGGCTCCTCCAGGACGAGGAGAACGGCCCGCCGATGCTGCGGGTCCGGCTCACCGGCGAGATGGCCCGGGCGTTCGCCAAGCGGGCGCTCGAGGTGGTCAACGCCGGACGCCCGCCGTGCCCGCTGTGCAGTCTGCCGCTCGACCCGGAGGGACACGTATGTCCGCGCCAGAACGGATACCGCCGCGGGGCATGACGTCGGGGCCCTCCTGCGCCGAGGCCGGTGACGGGACGCAGGAGCCGCCACGGCCGGACGGGGCTGCGGCGTACGACCTGCTGGTGCGCGGGGAACTGACGGTACGCGGAAGGATCCGGGGGGCGTCGAACGCCGTTCTGCACTGCGCCGTCGAGCTGGACGGGCAGCGGGCGGACTGTGTGTACAAGCCGGTCGCCGGGGAGCGGCCGCTGTGGGACTTCCCCGACGGCACGCTCGCCCAGCGCGAAGTGGCGGCCTACGAGCTCTCCCGGGCCACGGGCTGGGACCTGGTCCCCCCGACCGTGCTGCGCGACGGCCCGTACGGCGAGGGGATGTGCCAGCTCTGGATCGAGGCCGACCCCGCGGCCGAGCTGCTGGCTCTCATCGACGGGGAGGAGCCCGGACCCGGCTGGAAGGCCGTCGGGTTCGCCGACGTGGGGGAGGGGCGCACGGCTCTGTTGGTGCATGCCGACGATGCGCGGTTGCGCCGGCTGGCCGTCCTCGACGCGGTGATCAACAACGGCGACCGCAAGGGCGGCCATCTGCTGCCCACCCCCGACGGCAGGCTCTACGCCATCGATCACGGGGTGACCTTCAACGCCGAGGACAGACTGCGCACCCTGCTCTGGGGCTGGGCGGGCGAGCCGCTCACCGACGAGGCGGTCGAGGTGCTCCGCCGGCTCTCGGCGGATCTGACCGACGGCGGTGGCCTCGCGACCCGCCTACGGGAACTGGTGACCGAGGCGGAGACCGATGCCGTACGGGACCGGATCGGCGCGTTGCTGCGGGAGGGGCGCCACCCCGAGCCCAGTGGGCAGTGGCCCGCGATCCCCTGGCCTCCGGTCTGACCGGCGCTGTCTCCCGCGGTCGGGGAGTCCGCCGGAGCCGGGGAACGGCCTGCGGTAGGCGGCGCGGCTTGCCGGCGGCGCGTTCGCAGCATGCCGGAGGGGATTGCGCAAGACCGCCTATTCGGCCAACCCTGCTGCTCCGGTTCGTATGTGGAACGCCCATCCGGTTAGTCTCATGACATGTATGCCTGGCCCGCTTCTGAGGTCCCGGCCCTGCCCGGCAGTGGCCGCGACCTACGGATCCACGACACAGCGACCGGAGGGCCGATCACCCTCGACCCCGGTCCCGTCGCCCGCATCTACGTCTGCGGAATCACTCCGTACGACGCCACCCACTTGGGACATGCGGCGACCTACAACGCGTTCGACCTCGTTCAGCGCGTGTGGCTCGACACGAAGCGGCAGGTTCACTACGTCCAGAACGTGACCGATGTCGACGACCCCCTGCTCGAACGGGCCGTCGCCACGGGTACCGACTGGAGCGCACTCGCCGAGCGCGAGACCGCGCTCTTCCGCGAGGACATGACCGCCCTGCGGATGCTTCCGCCCCAGCAGTACATCGGCGCCGTCGAGGCCATACCCGGCATCGTGCCGCTGGTCGAACGGCTGCGCGACGCCGGCGCCGCCTACGAGCTCGACGGGGACACCTACTTCTCCGTGGAGTCCGACCCGGCGTTCGGCGGGGTCTCCGGACTCGACGCCGAGGCCATGCGCCGCCTCTCCGCGGAGCGCGGCGGAGACCCGGAGCGCCCGGGGAAGAAGAACCCCCTCGACCCGATGCTGTGGATGGCCGCCCGCGACGGTGAGCCGAGCTGGGACGGTGGCACCCTCGGACGCGGCCGTCCCGGCTGGCACATCGAGTGCGTCGCCATCGCCCTGGACCATCTGGGCATGGGCTTCGACGTCCAGGGCGGCGGCTCCGACCTCGCGTTCCCGCACCATGAGATGGGCGCCTCGCACGCCCAGGTCCTCACGGGTGAGCACCCGTTCGCCCAGGCCTATGTGCACGCCGGCATGGTCGCGCTCCACGGCGAGAAGATGTCCAAGTCCAAGGGCAATCTGGTCTTCGTCTCCGCGCTGCGCCGCGATGGTGTGGACCCGGCGGCGATCCGGCTGGCGCTCCTGGCACACCACTACCGCGCCGACTGGGAGTGGACGGACACCGTGCTCGACGAGGCCGTGGAGCGGCTCGGCCGCTGGCGGGCCGCCGTCTCGCGCCCCGACGGGCCACCGGCCGACGACCTGGTCGAGGAGATCCGCGAAGCTCTCGCGGAGGACCTCGACGCGCCGTCCGCGCTCGCCGCGGTCGACCGCTGGGTCGCGGTCCAGCAGTCCGAGGGCGGTACGGACGAGGGGGCGCCCGGCCTGGTGTCGCGCGCCGTCGACGCGCTCCTGGGCATCGCCCTGTAACGCACGGCCTGCCTCTGTCGGATCACTACAGCGCCGTTCGCGAGTCGGGGTGCTCCCCCGGGGAGTGCCCCGACTCGTCGGTGCTGAGCGGCCCTACTCGTCGCCGGAGCCGGAGCCGGAGCCGGTGTCCGAGCCGGAGTCCGAGGTGGATCCGGAGTCCGGCGCGGATCCGGAGTCCGAACCGGAGCCCGGCGCGGATCCGGAGTCGGGCCTGTTGCCCGGGTCGGGACCGGCCCCGGAGTCCGTCTCTTCCGCGTCCCCCTTGGCCGACGCTTTCGGCGGCCGCGTACGCCCGCCGGCGCTGTCCCGCAGATACGAGCCGCTCTCCCGGCCGTCCGCGCCCGAACCGCTCCCAGTGGCGTGCCCGCCCGGCTGCCCGGGCCCCGGCTGGCCGTCCCGCCGCCGCAGATACCGCTCGAACTCCCGGGCGATGGCCTCGCCCGACGCCTCGGGCAGCTCCGCGGTGTCGCGTGCCTCCTCCAGCGACTGGACGTACTCGGCGACCTCACTGTCCTCCGCCGCCAGCTGGTCCACTCCCAGCTGCCACGCCCGCGCGTCCTCCGCGAGCTCTCCCAGCGGGATCCGCAGCCCGATCAGGTCCTCGAGCCGGTTGAGCAGGGCGAGGGTCGCCTTGGGGTTCGGCGGCTGCGAGACGTAGTGCGGCACGGCCGCCCACAGGCTGACCGCCGGGACACCCGCGTGTGTGCACGCCTCCTGCAGGATTCCGACGATGCCGGTGGGCCCCTCGTAGCGGGTCTCCTCCAGATCCATCGTCCGGGCGAGGTCGGGATCGGAGGTGACGCCGCTGACCGGGACCGGGCGGGTGTGCGGGGTGTCGCCCAGCAGCGCGCCCAGGATCACCACCATCTCCACGCCCAACTCATGGGCGAAACCCAGGATCTCGTTGCAGAACGAGCGCCAGCGCATGCTCGGCTCCATGCCGCGGACCAGCACGAGATCGCGTGGCTTGGGACCGGTGACCCGGATGACCGAGAGCCGGGTGGTGGGCCAGGTGATCTTCCTGACACCGCCCTCCACGAAGACGTTCGGCCGGTTGACCTGGAAGTCGTAGTAGTCCTCGGCGTCGAGCGCCGCGAAGACCTCGCCTTTCCATTCCCGGTCCAGATGCCCGACCGCGGTGGAGGCGGCGTCGCCGGCGTCGTTCCAGCCTTCGAACGCGGCCACCATGACCGGGTCGATCAGCTCGGGAACCCCCTCGAGCTCGATCACCCAGCGCCTCCTTCCGACCGGGAGCGTTTGTCTGGGTCCGCCCCGGCTGCTGTTCCATGCCGTACCCAATGCGTGCGCCCCCAGCCTACGGCTTCGCAGCCGTCCGTCCGCAGCCCCTGTGCAGAGTCGTCCGGAGATTCATCCGAGCTGTCTTCGAAGAACTCCGAGAGGGAGCGGGAGAGCGAGGCCTGCCCGGCCCTATACATCGGATGACTCGAGAGGTCCGATGTCCTCCGCTTCCGGCGTGAACGAGGGCGCCGTCCTGCCCCCGCTCGACGGCCGTGCACCTGATCCGACCGGCTCGCGCCCCTCTTCGGGACATACTGCCCTCCGCCGCTGGGAGTCGGCCCGGTCGACGGTCGCGCGGCCGGGCAGGAGAAGGCCCGTCGGACCGACCTGGGTGGTCCCGGGACCGACGTCGTCGATGGGTGCGTCCGGGGGTCTCTCACAGCGTCGAGCGCAGCCCCTGTTCCACGCTCGCGATGTGCACCGTCGCCCAGGACCGGGCCGCCTCCGCGTCGCGGGCGTACAGCGCCGCCAGAATCGCCCGGTGCTCGTCCAACGTCCGGCTGACGGCGCCCCGCTCGGCCAGCCCGTGCCAGATACGGGACCGGGTGGTCGGCCCCGACAGCCCTTCCAGCAGCGAGCACAGCACGGCGTTCCCGCTCGCGCGCACGATGCCCCGGTGGAACTCCAGGTCGGCGGCGACCAGTTCCGCCACCGGGGAATCCGGCCCCAGCGCGTCCAGCCGCCCGCCCAGCGCGTCGAGTTCCGCGGTGCTGATCCGTGAAGTGGCCAGGGCGGTCGCGGCGGGCTCCAGAATGCGGCGGACCGCCAGGAACTCCAGCATCGTGTCGTCGCGGTGGAAGTCCACCACGAAACCCAGTGCCGCCAAGAGCAGTTGGGGGTCGAGGCTGGTGACATACGTGCCGTCGCCCTGGCGTACGTCGAGGATGCGGATCAGGGAGAGGGCGCGCACCGCCTCGCGCAGCGAGTTCCGTGAGAGCCCCAGCTCCGCGGCGAGTTCGCTCTCCTTGGGCAGACGGTCGCCGGGCCGCAGCGCTCCCGAGACAATCATGCCCTTGATCTTCTCGATCGCCTCGTCCGTCACGGCCATGAGCGCCCTCCTCGTCCGGCGCCGGTCCCCGCCGGGCTCAGACATCCGATGTCTGGATCGATGATGCCTGGTGCGCTGGGGCGTCGTACGGGCGGTGTGCCGATCACCGCGGTGAAGTCCCTTGTCGGATGGCCTGATCGGCATGACCGAACTCCGCGGCGAGCCCACTTCGGCGATACCGGAACCGCGGCCGATACCGGATCCCCGGCCGGTGCGGCCCACCCTAGTGCGGAGCGGCCCGGCCCGGCGGAGCCTGTCGCGTTTGTCCCTACCTCTCCCGCGGATGCGGCCGGGCCTACCGCCCGCGCACCGGCACCCCTGCCTTCCCAGGGCAGCCGCGTTCTCAGGGCGTCCGTCGAAGCCGTCCGTGCCGCCCGGGGCATCTCCGAGGGGCATCTCTCCGCGCCGCTCCCCCTGCCCTCTCCGGACGCGCCCCGGGCCGCCACCGGTACCGCGGCCGATCACCGGGCGGGGGCGGGCACGACGAAGGGGGAGAGGCCCCCGTGGCCTCTCCCCCTTGCGCGCGGCGCTGTGTGTCAGCCCTTGCGGCCCAGCATCTCCTTGACCCGTGTCCGGACGTCCTCGCTGTCCAGGCCGCGGATCGTCAGGGTCGTACGGCGGCGCAGTACGTCGTCGACGGTCTCGGCCCACTCGTGGTCCCGGGCGTAGACGACCTGCGCCCAGATCTCCGGACCGTCCGGGTGGATCCGCTCGCCCAGCGACGGGTCCTCGTTGACCAGACGGGCTATGTCGAAGGACAGCGAGCCGTAGTGGGTGGCCAGCTGACGGGCCGTCAGCGGATCCATCCGTACGCCCGGCTCACGGTCGACCAGCAGTCGGTGCGCGACCGCGTTGGGGTTGGCGATACCGGGCAGGGGGGCCCGGCGGACCAGGCTGGAGACCGGCTCCATGTCCTCGGTCAGCGGACTGCCCGGCAGCTGCGCGAGCTTGTTCATCACGGTGCGGCCGATGTGCCGGTACGTGGTCCACTTGCCGCCCGCGACCGACAGCATCCCGCCGCGGCCCTCGCTGACGACCGTCTCACGCTTCGCCTTCTCCACGCCGCCGGGCCCGCCGGGGAGCACCCGCAGCCCCGCGAAGGCGTAGGTCATCAGATCGCGGGAGAGGTCCTCGCCGCGGACCGAGAAGGCCGCCTCGTCCAGGATCTGCTGGATGTCCGCCTCGGTGGCGCGCACATCCGCCGGGTCGCCCTCGTACACCTCGTCGGTCGTGCCCAGCAGCAGCTGGTCCTCCCACGGCAGGGCGAAGGTGATGCGGTACTTGTCGATCGGGGTGGCCATGGCGGCCTTCCACGGGGCCTTGCGCTTGAGCACGATGTGCGCGCCCTTCGACAGCCGGATGCTGGGCTCGGCGCCCTTGTCCTCCAGCTTGCGCAGGTGGTCCACCCACGGGCCGGTCGCGTTGAGCACGACCCGGGCGTTCACCCCGAACTCGCCGCCGTCCAGACGGTCTTTGAGCTCGGCGCCGGTGACCCGGCCGTGGGTGAAGCGCAGTCCGGTCACCTCGGCGTGGTTGAGCACCACGGCGCCGGACTCGACGGCCGCGCGGACGGTCATGACGGCCACCCGCGAGTCGTTCATCTGGTGGTCGTAGTAGACCGCGACGGCCTTGAGGTTGTCCGTCCGCAGGGCGGGGTTGCCGGCGACGGCCTTCGCCGGGGAGATGACCTTGCCGACGCCGTCGCCGAAGGCGGAGAGCGCCGAGTAGGCGAAGACGCCCGCGCCCAGCTTGGCGGCGCCGACGGGCCCGCCCTTGTAGACCGGCAGGTAGAAGGTGAGCGGGTTGACCAGGTGCGGGGCCACGTCCTTGGCCAGCACGCGCCGCTCGTGGTGGTTCTCCGCCACCAGCTTGACCGCGCCGGTCTGCAGGTAGCGCAGACCGCCGTGGACGAGCTTGGAGGAGGCGGAGGAGGTGGCGCCGGCGAAGTCGCCGGCGTCCACCATTGCCACCCGCAGCCCGGACTGCGCGGCGTGCCAGGCGACCGAGGTCCCCAGGATGCCGCCGCCGATCACCAGGAGGTCGTACGTGGCCTTCGAGAGCCGTTCCCGGGTCTCGGCGCGGCTCGGGGTGGAACCGGCAGCCGGGTGCGTCCCGAGGGTCGGGACGCTCTGCAGGGTGCTCATGTTTTTACTCCTCGTCCTCGATCCAGCTCATGGTCCGCTCGACGGCCTTGAGCCAGCTCTTGTACTCGCGGTCGCGTACGTCCGCGTCCATCCGGGGGGTCCACTCGGCAGCGCGGCGCCAGTTGGAGCGCAGCGCGTCGGTGTCGGGCCAGAAGCCGACGGCCAGACCGGCGGCGTAGGCGGCGCCGAGGCAGGTCGTCTCGGCGACCATCGGGCGCACCACGGGTGCGTCGAGGACGTCGGAGAGCGTCTGCATCAGCAGGTTGTTGGAGGTCATACCGCCGTCGACCTTGAGCGCGGTCAGTTCGACGCCGGAGTCCTTGCTCATCGCGTCGACGATCTCGCGGGTCTGCCAGGCGGTGGCCTCGAGAACGGCGCGGGCGATGTGCGCCTTGGTGACATAGCGGGTCAGGCCGGCGATGACACCGCGGGCGTCGGAGCGCCAGTACGGGGCGAACAGGCCGGAGAAGGCCGGCACGAAGTACGCACCGCCGTTGTCCTCGACCGAGCTCGCGAGCGTCTCGATCTCCGCGGCGCTGTTGATCAGGCCCATCTGGTCGCGCATCCACTGCACCAGCGAGCCGGTGACCGCGATGGAGCCCTCGAGCGCGTAGACCGGGTCCTGGTCGCCGATCCGGTAGCCGACGGTCGTCAGCAGACCGCTGTACGAGTTGATGGCCTTGTCGCCGGTGTTCATCAGCAGGAAGGTGCCGGTGCCGTAGGTCGACTTGGCCTCGCCCTCGGCGAAACAGGTCTGGCCGAACAGCGCGGCCTGCTGGTCGCCGAGCGCGGAGGCGACCGGCACGCCCTCCAGGACGCCCTTCGCGGTGCCGTAGACCTCGGCGGAGGAGCGGATCTCCGGCAGCACCGCTGCCGGGACCTCCATCGAGGTCAGGATCTTGTCGTCCCACTCCATGGTGTGCAGGTTCATCAGCATGGTGCGGGAGGCGTTGGTGACGTCGGTGACATGGACGCCGCCGTCGGTGCCACCGGTGAGGTTCCAGATGACCCAGGAGTCCATGGTGCCGAAGAGGATCTCGCCCCGCTCGGCGCGCTCGCGCAGACCCTCGACGTTGTCGAGCAGCCAGCGGATCTTCGGGCCGGCGAAGTAGGACGCGAGGGGGAGGCCGGTCTCGCGGCGGAAGCGGTCCTGGCCGACGTTACGACCGAGCTCCTTGCAGAGGCCGTCGGTGCGGGTGTCCTGCCAGACGATGGCGTTGTGCACCGGCTTGCCGGTCGCCTTGTCCCACAGCACCGTGGTCTCACGCTGGTTGGTGATGCCGATGGCCTTGAGGTCCTCGCGGGTGATGCCCGCCTTGTCGAGGGCGCCGGCGACGACCTGCTGGACGTTGTCCCAGATCTCGGTGGCGTTGTGCTCCACCCAGCCCGGCTTCGGGAAGATCTGCTCGTGCTCCTTCTGGTCGACGGAGACGATCCGGCCGTCCTTGTCGAACACGATGCAGCGGCTGGAGGTGGTGCCTTGGTCGATGGCCGCGATGAACGGGCCGGCGGTGTGTGTGTCGGTCACGGTTGCTCCTGGAAGTCTGAAGAGTCTGGAAGGGCTCAGGCGAAGGCGAGCTGGTAGATCGCACCGGCGAGGGCGCCGCCGATCAGCGGGCCGACGACGGGGACCCAGGCGTAACCCCAGTCGGAGCCGCCCTTGTTCGGCAGGGGCAGCAGTGCGTGCACGATACGCGGGCCGAGGTCACGGGCCGGGTTGATCGCATAGCCCGTCGGGCCGCCCACCGAGAGGCCGAGGCCGACCACCACGAGCGAGACGATCAGTACACCGGTGCCGGAGACGGCCAGGCCCTTGGTCAGGCCCAGGGTGAGGATCGCGAGCACGAGCACGGTCGTACCGATGATCTCGGTGGCGAGGTTCTGCACCGCGTTGCGGATCTCGGGGCCGGTGGAGAAGATCCCGAGGACCGGGCCGGCCGCCGGGGCAGCACTCTTGTCGACCAGGCCCTCCTCGCCGGTGGTCTGGGCCACGATCTCCGGGTCGCGCAGATGCGCCTGGAACTGGCCGTAGTACGCGAGCCACACCAGCGTCGCGCCGATCGCCGCGCCGAGCATCTGGCCGGCGAAGTACACCGGCACATTGCCCCACTCGCCGCTCTGGACGGCGACGCCGACGGTGACCGCCGGGTTGAGGTGGGCACCGGAGAGGCTGGAGGAGATATAGGCGGCGGTGAGTACGGCGAAGCCCCACCCGAAGGTGATGGCGAGCCAGCCGGCGTTCTGAGCCTTCGAACGCTTCAGGGTGACGGCGGCGCAGACGCCGCCGCCGAGCAGGATGAGTACGGCGGTACCTATGGTCTCGCCGATGAAGATGTCGGAGCTGGACACCCGCGACTCCTTGTCCTTCGTCCAGGGGAAGGCAGACCACGGGGTCCCGCCCGTGGCCCGCGCCCTCGGTGAGGGCGGTGACCGGTCCGTGGCAGTGCCCCACCATAGCGAAGATTGTCGTCAGGTGTTCGACAATGCCGACCGGTGAACGGCAGTTTTCTTCACGGTTAGGGCGGCGTCAATAGTCGAGTGACGGCAATCTCGCACCGTTGTCCAAGCGTGACGCGGGGCGTCCGGAGGTGGTCCCGCCGGAGGTCAGAAGCGGCCGGCGCCCAGATCGCGGGAGACGGCGCGGGCGCAGTCCCGTACCGCCGCGACGAGCTGGGACCGCAACTCGCCGTCCTCACAGACCCGTTCGACGGCCCCGGTGATGCCGACCGCACCGACCGGCATCCGGCGACGGTTGTGGATGGGGGCGGCCACGGAGGCGACGCCCTCCCAGGTCTCCTCCACGTCGGAGGACCAGCCGCGCGCACGGATGAGGTCGAGCAGGCCCTCGAATTCCTCCAGGCCGGTCACCGTCCGGGAGGTGAACGCCTTCCGGTTGCCCTCGGTCACCTCACTGTGCGCGACCGGGTCGTACGCGGAGAGCACCTTGCCCAGGGCCGTACTGTGCAGCGGCTGCATGGCGCCGACCTCGAGGACCTGACGGCTGTCGTCCGGCCGGAAGACATGGTGGACGATCAGTACGCCCTGCTGGTGGAGCACGCCCAGATAGACGCTCTCGCCGCTGGACCGCGCCAGGTCGTCGGTCCACACCAGGGCCCTGGCGCGCAGCTCGTGCACATCCAGATAGCTGTTGCCCAGGCGCAGCAGCTCCGCCCCCAGCTGGTAGCGGCCCGACGCCGGGTCCTGCTCGACGAAGCCCTCCTGCTGGAGCGTGCGCAGGATGCCGTGCGCGGTGCCCTTGGCGAGCCCCAGCGTGTCGGACACCTCTGACAGACCGAGCCGTCGCTCACCGCCGGCGAGCAGCCGCAACATCGCAGCCGCTCGCTCGAGCGACTGGATCGTCCTCGCCATCGGGCAACCTCCTCCACACGGATTCGACAATGCCGAACACTATCGGCTGTTGTCGACCTCGTGGTACCGACACAGAGTCTGCCCAGGAACCGGGTGCCCGCCCACCCCCGGGAGCTCTCAGGTCTGTCCGTCCCGTGAACACGGCAGGCCCGCGACGGCGTCGAACGTTACCCTGGCCGCGTGCGCCCTCCTCCACGCGAGGGCGCAAAGCCGACAGCCGTCGCATCCCAGGGAGCTGTTCCATGGCCGCTTACGAGCCATCGTCCGCCGTAGCCGACCGAGCCTCCGCACTCCGCGAGGCCCTTGCCACCCGGGTGGTGGTGGCCGACGGGGCAATGGGGACCATGCTCCAGGCACAGGACCCCACTCTGGAGGATTTCCAGCAGCTGGAGGGCTGCAACGAGATCCTCAACGTCACCCGTCCGGACATCGTGCGTTCCGTCCACGAGGAGTACTTCGCGGCCGGTGTGGACTGCGTGGGGACCAATACCTTCGGTGCGAACTTCGCGGCGCTGGGGGAGTACGACATCGCGGACCGGATCTTCGAGCTGTCCGAGGCCGGTGCCCGGATCGCCCGCGAGGTGGCCGACGCCTTCTCCGCCGACGGCCGCCGGCGCTGGGTGCTGGGCTCGATCGGCCCCGGTACGAAGCTGCCGACTCTGGGCCACGCCCCGTACACCGCGCTGCGGGACGCCTATCAGCAGAACGCCGAGGGCCTGATCGCCGGCGGTGCGGACGCGATGCTGGTGGAGACCACGCAGGACCTGCTGCAGACCAAGGCCGCGGTCCTGGGGGTGCGCCGGGCGCTGGAGGCCACCGGGGCGGACCTGCCGCTGATCTGCTCGGTCACGGTGGAGACCACCGGCACGATGCTGCTGGGCTCCGAGATCGGTGCGGCGCTGACCGCTCTGGAGCCGCTGGGCATCGACATGATCGGGCTGAACTGCGCGACCGGTCCCGCCGAGATGAGCGAGCATCTGCGCTATCTGGCCCGCCACTCGAGGGTCCCGCTGTCGTGCATGCCCAACGCGGGTCTGCCGGTCCTGGGCAAGGACGGCGCCCACTATCCGCTCACCGCCGGGGAGCTGGCCGACGCCCATGAGGTCTTCGTCCGCGAGTACGGCATGTCCCTGGTGGGGGGCTGCTGCGGTACGACGCCCGAGCACCTGCGGCAGGTCGTCGAACGGGTGCGTGACCTCACGCCCACCGAGCGCACTCCGCGCCCCGAGCCCGGCGCGGCCTCCCTCTACCAGAGCGTCCCCTTCCGGCAGGACACCTCCTACCTGGCCATCGGCGAGCGGACGAACGCCAACGGGTCGAAGAAGTTCCGCGAGGCCATGCTGGAGGGCCGCTGGGACGACTGTGTGGAGATGGCCCGTGACCAGATCCGTGAGGGCGCGCACCTGCTCGACCTGTGCGTGGACTACGTCGGCCGGGACGGCGTCGCGGACATGGAGGAGCTGGCCGGACGCTTCGCGACCGCCTCGACCCTCCCCATCGTGCTGGACTCCACCGAGGTGGAGGTGATCCGGGCGGGTCTGGAGAAGCTCGGCGGCCGGGCGGTCATCAACTCGGTCAACTACGAGGACGGGGACGGGCCCGACTCGCGGTTCGCGAAGGTCACGAAGCTGGCGGTCGAGCACGGCGCCGCGCTGATCGCGCTGACCATCGACGAGGAGGGCCAGGCCCGCACCGTCGAGAACAAGGTGGCCATCGCGGAGCGCCTGATCACCGATCTCACCACCAACTGGGGCGTGCACGAGTCGGACATTCTCATCGACTGTCTGACCTTCACCATCTGCACCGGCCAGGAGGAGTCCCGCAAGGACGGCGTCAACACCATCGAGGCGATCCGCGAACTCAAGCGCCGCCACCCCGATGTCCAGACCACGCTCGGCCTGTCCAACATCTCCTTCGGCCTCAACCCGGCCGCGCGCATCGTGCTGAACTCGGTCTTCCTCGACGAGTGCGTCAAGGCCGGACTGGACTCGGCGATCGTGCACGCCTCCAAGATCCTGCCGATCGCCCGGCTGGACGAGGAGCAGGTCAAGGTCGCCCACGACCTGATCTACGACCGCCGCGCCGAGGACTACGACCCCCTGCAGAAGCTCATGGAGCTCTTCGAGGGCGTGGACACCACGTCGATGAAGGCGGGCAAGGCGCAGGAGCTGCTGGCCCTGCCGCTGGACGAGCGGCTGCAGCGGCGGATCATCGACGGCGAGAAGAACGGCCTGGAGGCCGACCTCGATGAGGCGCTCACCGAGCGGTCCGCCCTCGACGTCGTCAACGACACCCTGCTGGAAGGCATGAAGGTCGTCGGTGAGCTGTTCGGCTCGGGCCAGATGCAGCTGCCCTTCGTCCTCCAGTCCGCCGAAGTGATGAAGACCGCGGTGGCCTACCTCGAGCCGCACATGGAGAAGACGGACGCCGACGGCAAGGGCACCATCGTGCTCGCCACCGTGCGCGGTGACGTCCATGACATCGGCAAGAACCTCGTGGACATCATCCTGTCCAACAACGGCTACAACGTGGTCAACCTGGGCATCAAGCAGCCGGTCTCGGCGATCCTGGACGCCGCGGAGGAGCACAGGGCCGATGTCATCGGCATGTCCGGCCTGCTGGTGAAGTCCACCGTGATCATGAAGGAGAACCTGGAGGAGCTCAACCAGCGCAAGATGGCCGCGGACTTCCCGGTCATCCTCGGAGGCGCGGCCCTGACCAGGGCGTATGTCGAACAGGACCTCCATGAGATCTACGAGGGCGAGGTCCGCTACGCCCGCGACGCCTTCGAGGGCCTGCGCCTGATGGACGCCCTGATCGCGGTCAAGCGCGGGGTCCCCGGCGCCACGCTGCCCGAGCTGAAGCAGCGCCGCGTACCCAAGCGCGACACCGCGGTGCTGGAGGTCGAGGAGCCCGAGGGCGCGGTCCGCTCCGACGTCGCCACCGACAACCCGGTCCCCACCCCGCCGTTCCGGGGCACCCGCGTGGTCAAGGGCATCCAGGTGGGCGACTACGCCTCCTGGCTGGACGAGGGCGCGCTCTTCAAGGGCCAGTGGGGACTGAAGGAGGCCCGAAAGGGCGACGGCCCGAGCTATCAGGAGCTGGTGGAGTCCGAGGGCCGGCCCCGGCTGCGCGGCTGGCTGGACAAGCTGCACACCGAGAACCTGCTGGAGGCGGCGGTCGTCTACGGCTACTTCCCCTGTGTCTCCAAGGGCGACGACCTGATCCTGCTGAACGACGACGGCAGTGAGCGCACCCGCTTCTCCTTCCCGCGCCAGCGCCGCGGCCGCAGGCTCTGCCTGGCCGACTTCTTCCGCCCGGAGGAATCCGGCGAGACCGACGTGGTCGGCCTGCAGGTCGTCACCGTCGGATCGAAGATCGGCGAGGCCACGGCGGAGCTGTTCGCCGCCGACTCCTACCGCGACTACCTGGAGCTCCACGGCCTCTCCGTACAGCTGGCGGAGGCTCTCGCCGAGTACTGGCACGCGCGCGTGCGGGCCGAGCTGGGCTTCGCCGGGGAGGACCCGGCCGACGTGGAGGACATGTTCGCCCTGAAGTACCGGGGTGCTCGCTTCTCGCTGGGTTACGGGGCGTGCCCCGACCTGGAGGACCGGGCGAAGATCGCGGACCTGCTGCGGCCCGAGCGGATCGGTGTCGAGCTCTCCGAGGAGTTCCAGCTGCACCCGGAGCAGTCCACCGACGCCATCGTCATCCACCATCCGGAAGCGAAGTACTTCAACGCTCGATAACCCGGGTGACCTGCGGATTCCGGGGGCCGTCCGCCGTCGGCGAGGGGCCCCGGTGTGTGCAGCAACGCTCGGTAACCGGAAGGTCGTACAATAGTCGGTCCGGTGAAGGCCGGTCGGCGCCCCGTCCCGGGGTGGCGGCCGGCCGCTTTGTCCCTCCGGGGCAGCCCAGACGAGAGGAGCACGGATGACCAGCATCGTCCCCGCACTCGACACCCGGACGGCCGAAGAATCCGCCCTTCAAGCCGTGCTCCTCGACATGGACGGCACCCTGGTGGACACCGAGGGCTTCTGGTGGGCCGCCGAGGTCGGGATCTTCGCCGAGCTCGGTCATACACTCGGTGAGGAGCACCGCGAGGTAGTGATCGGCGGCCCCATGACGCGCAGCGCCTCGTATCTGATTCAGGCCACCGGTGCCGACATCACCCTCCCCGAGCTGTCCCCGCTGATCAACGCCCGTTTCGAGGAACTGGTCGACGGCAATGTGCCGCTGATGCCCGGCGCGGCCCGGCTTCTCGCGGAGCTGGCCGCCCATGACGTGCCGACGGCCCTGGTCTCGGCCTCGCACCGGCGCATCATCGACCGGGTGCTGCACTCGATCGGCCATGAGCACTTCGCGCTGACGATCGCCGGGGACGAGTTGGAGCGCACCAAGCCGCACCCGGACCCGTACCTGCGCGCGGCGGCCGGACTGGGCGCCGACCCGGCCCGCTGTGCGGTCGTGGAGGACACGGCGACCGGGGTGGCGGCGGCCGAAGCGGCGGGCTGCCGGGTGGTGGCGGTTCCGTCGGTCGTGCCCATCGAACCCGCCGCGGGCCGTACCGTCGTCCGCTCGCTCGAGGAAGTGGACCTTTCCTTTCTCCGGAGTCTCATCACCGGAATCCGTTGAGTGGGCACGGTGTGTGTTTCGCCGATTCGCCGGCGGAACTCCGTACGGCGGTCTCTTTCATTTCCGTGGTGTGTGTTCGGGGCGCATTCACCGGCGCTGGGCGGACGTTGAAGCAGTGACGTTTCTCACCTTCTGAGGCCTCGACAGCCCGGGGGTCGCATGCCCCCAGGGGTGCTCAACTGCCCCGCGCCGCACCCTTCTGTCCGCATTGATACCGCGCCGCGCCGATCATCCGCACGTCCGCATGCTGGACCGGTGTCAGGCGTTATCGGTGCGTGATATTGCCTCAACTTCTATGTGTTCCGGTACCGCTGGCAGTGCCGACTAATCTCGTCGCGAGAACTTTTTGCCGCAGCCCCCGTGGCCAGGACACCCCACGTCGGTATGGTCCCCGGGTTCGACGCTCACGCAGGAGACCGCCGACGATGAATCGCAAGATCTTGGTGCTTCCGGCCGTAGTGGGTCTGTTGGCTCCCGTCCTCGCCGGTTGCGGCGGTACGGACGAGGCGGGCAGCGATGCCGATCCGATCGTCGTCGGCAGTACGGACGCATTCGAGGCGACGAAGGACTTCCCTGCGCCGTTCGACCCGGCCCTCGCCTACGAGGCCGGCAGCTGGAACATCCTGCGGAACACCTTCCAGACGCTGATGGCGCTGCCCCGCTCCGGTGGCGAGCCGATTCCGGAGGCGGCGTCCCAGTGCGGCTTCTCCGACCAGAACAATGAGCAGTACCGCTGCACCCTGCGCGGCGGTATGAAGTTCGCCAACGGCCACGCCCTCACCGTCGACGACGTGAAGTTCTCCATCGAGCGCACCCTGGAGATCAAGAATCCGAACGGCCCGGTATCGCTGCTTTCGAATATCGACGCGGTCGAGACGCCGGGTGGCCGTAAGATCGTCTTCCATCTGAAGTCACCGGACGCGACCTTCCCCTACAAGCTCGCCACCCCGGCAGCGGCCATCGTGGACAGTGAGGTCTACGAGAAGCGCAAGCTGCGTGACGGCTTCGCGGTGGACGGCTCCGGCCCGTACACCCTCAGGACCGAGGAGAAGGACGGCCAGGTCGTCTCCGCCGTCTTCACCAGGAACCCGAACTACGAGGGCGGGCTCCAGCTGAAGAACGACACCGTGGAGATGCGGCTCCTCCCCGACTCCGGGGCGATGGAGAATGCCCTCAAGAAGGGCGACATCGATCTGATGACACGGACCATGTCGCCCGAGCAGATCGGCCGGCTGGAGCGCGGGGACACCGAGAACATCGAGCTCGTCGAGATGCCGGGCCAGGAGATCCGCTATCTGGGCTTCGACACCGACGACCCTACGGTGGGCGAGACGGCCGTCCGCCGGGCCATCGCACAGGTCGTCGACCGCCAGGCGCTGGTGCGCGATGTGTACGAGCGCACCGCCGAGCCGCTCTACTCGATCGTCCCCTCCAGTGTCGGTTCCCATGTGAACTCGTTCTTCAACAAGTACGGCGATCCGGATGTGGGGAAGGCGCGCCGGACACTGGCCGAGGCGGGGATCAGCACGCCGGTGAAGCTCACGCTCAACTACACCACCGACCACTACGGCCCGGCCACCGCCAAGGAGTTCACGACCCTCCAAGCCCAGCTGAACCGGAGCGGGCTGTTCGAGGCGTCGGTCAAGGGCAGGCCGTGGAAGACCTTCCGCCCGGCCCAGTCCAACGGTGAGTTCGCCGTCTACGGCATGGGATGGTTCCCCGACTTTCCCGACGCCGACAACTTCATCGACCCGTTCTTCTCCAGGAACAACTTCCTCAACACCCCTTACCGCAACGACACCATCCGCACCGAGCTGATCCCGCAGACCCGCCAGGAGACGCAGCGCAGTGCGGCCGCCGAGGACTTCGAGAAGGCGCAGGACATCGTCGCGGACGAGGTTCCGGTACTGCCCCTGTGGCAGGGCAAACAGTACGTCGCCGCCCGCGACGACATCACCGGTGTGGAATGGGCGCTCAACGCGTCCTCCGTACTGCAGCTCTGGGAGCTGGGTCGCGGTGCGAGCGGCTGACCTCCGTCGCACCCGGCGGACATCAGGCAGAACGAGATCGAACAAAGGGTGAAGTACGTGCGTGTGAGGAAACGTCATCAGTGGCTCGCCGCCCCGCTCGGGGCCGGGCTCGCTGCCGGTCTGCTCTCCGGATGCGGGTCGGATGACGGAGAGACGGTCGGCACCGGTGAGCCGATCGTCATGGGAATGACGGATGAGGTGGCGTCCACCGATCCGGCGTCCGGCTACGACCCGGCGTCCTGGCTGCTCTTCAACAATGTCTTCCAGTCATTGATGAGTTTCCCCCGCGGCAGCACGACCCCGGAGCCGGACGCGGCCAAGCGCTGCGGCTTCGACGACAGCGACAGCAAGGTCTTCCGCTGCGTTCTCAAGGACGGCCTGAAGTTCAGCAACGGCAACAGTCTCACCTCCGAGGACGTGGCGTTCTCCTTCCGGCGCACCCTGAGGATCGACGACGAGGCCGGCCCGGCGGTGATGCTGTCGACCATCCGGGACATCGAAACCCCCGATGACAGGACCGTGGTCTTCCGTCTCAGGACACCGGACGCGACCTTCCCCATGAAGATCGCCTCGGGCGCGGGGTCGATCGTGGATCACCGCGAGTACGAGGCCGACGCCCTGCGCACCGACGGCAAGGCCGTGGGCTCGGGGGTGTACCGGATGGACTCCTACGACCCGCGGAAGGAGGCCCAGTTCTCCGTCAACCCGGACTACCACGGCCCCGCCGAGGTCAAGAACTCCGGTATGACGATGAAGTTCTTCCGTGGCGACCAGCAGGCCCTCAAGAACGCCGTCCAGAAGGGCAGCGTGGACCTCGCCTACCGTGGCCTCGCCATGAAGGACATCGCCGGACTGCAGGGCTCAACGACCGGTGAAGCGGGGGGTGTCGAGGTCGTCGAAGGCAGCAGCGCCGAGGTCCAGCACCTGGTCTTCAACGTCAAGGACCCGGTACTCGGCAGACCCGCGGTGCGCAAGGCCATCGCGTACCTCGTGGACCGCGACGCGCTGGTGCGGGACGTCTACCAGCGCACCGCCAAGCCGCTCTACTCCATCATCCCGGCGGGGATCACCGGGCACAACACCGCGTTCTTCGACGCCTACGGCGACCGGCCGCAGACCTCCAAGGCCGCGTCCGCGCTGCGCTCCGCCGGCATCGACGGGAAGGTGAAGCTGACGCTCTGGGCGACCCCGTCCCGTTACGGCCCCGGCACCGTGCCCGGTTTCCAGGAGCTCGCCCACCAGCTGAACTCCAGCGGACTCTTCGACGCCCGGGTGAAATCCGTCCCCCTCCCCGAGTACGAGAAGGGCGTGAAGAACGGGAAGTACGGCGCCTACGTCAAGGGCTGGGTGCCCGACTACCCGGACCCGGACAACTTCACCGCGCCGTTCTTCGGTGAGGGCAATGTGCTCGCCAACCGCTACGACTCCGAGCGGATCACCGGTCGGCTGCTCCCGACGACCGCGGGCGAGGCCAACCGCGCGGCCACCGACAGCACCTTCGACGAGCTGCAGAACATCGTGGCGGACGATCTGCCGGTGCTGCCGCTGTGGCAGGGCAAGCAGTACGCGGTGGCCCGGGAGAACATCTCCGGACTGGAGTGGACCCTCGATGCCTCGACGGTGTTCCGCTTCTGGGAGATCAGCAAGGGCTCCGAGGAGTAACCCTTCGCTCCCGGGCGCGCGAACCGGCGCGGGCCTCGTGCGCGCGGCAGGCCCGAGCCCCGGCCGTGCCGCCGCACGTACGGGGGCGGGGCCGGGCCCCGCGGCACGGCCGGGTACATCACCCGCGGACGGGACGGGTCCGTCGGCGGCTCCCTGCGCTCACTGTGCGCCGGGCCGCACCAGCCCGCTTTCGTAGGCGTAGACGGCGGCCTGTACCCGGTCCCGCAGACCGAGCTTGGTCAGCACATGCCCGACGTGGGTCTTGACCGTCGTCTCGCTCACGAACAGATCCGCCGCGATCTCCGCGTTCGACAGCCCCCGCGCCACCAGTTTGAGCACCTCGACCTCGCGGTCGGTCAGCGTGTGCAGGGTGTCCGGCACCGGTTCCTCACCGGAGGGCAGCTTCTCCGCGTACTTGTCGAGCAGCCGCCGGGTGATGCTCGGTGCGAGCATCGCCTCGCCCCCCGCGACCACCCGGATCGCCTGCACCAGCTCATGGGCGGGCGCGTCCTTCAGCAGGAAGCCGCTGGCGCCGGCCCGCAACGCCTCCACCACGTACTCGTCGAGGTCGAAGGTGGTCAGGACGAGGACCTTCGCGGGACCGTCCCGCCCCGGGCCGGTGATCTGCCGGGTCGCCTCGACGCCGTCCATCCTCGGCATCCGGATGTCCATCAGCACCACATCGGGCTGCAGCGCGCGCACCTGATCGAGGGCCTGCAGCCCGTCGCCGGCCTCGCCCACCACGGCGAGATCCTGCTCGGCTTCCAGGATCATCCGGAAACCGGTGCGCAGCAGTGGCTGGTCGTCGACCAGTAGGACGCGGATCGCCACAGGAACTCCTTTGCTAGACCGGCCCCATTCTGCCCTGGCGGTCCCCGGCGGAGTCCTCCGGGAGAGCGGGCGATGGGACGGCCTGCGGGGGGACCGCGGGCGACGGGCCGGATGGCGGAGAGGCCGCGGGCGACGGGTCTGCCGGCGAAGGGGGCGTGGGCGGGGCGAGCGCGGGCGACGGGAGGGCGGGCGCCGCGACCGACTGCGACGGGAGGGCGGGCGCCGGGCCCAGCGGCAGCGGGTAGGGCGGGGGAGTGCCGCCGAACTCCGGGCAGAACGACTGGTGGTCGCACCAGCCGCACAGCTTGCTCGGGCGCGGCCGCCAGTCCCCGGTCTCCGTGGCCCGGCGGATGGCCTCCCACAGCGCCAGCAGTTTCCGCTCCACGGCCCGCAGATCATCCTCGGACGGGTCGTAACTGAGCACATCGCCGCTGCCCAGATAGACCAGCTGGAGGCGGCGGGGCACGGCCCCGCGCAGGCGCCACAGCACCAGCGCGTAGAACTTCATCTGGAACAACGCACCCGAGGAGTACTCGGGCCGGGGCGCCTTCCCCGTCTTGTAGTCGACGACCCGCACCTCACCGGTCGGCGCCACATCGACCCGGTCGATGATGCCGCGCAGCGTGAGCCCCGAGTCCAGCACCGTCTCGACGAACAGCTCGCGCTCCGCGGGTTCCAGCCGTGTCGGGTCCTCCAGCGTGAACCAGCGCTCCACCAGCTGCTCCGCCTCGCTCAGCCAGCGGGCCAGCCGCTCCGGGCCGGGCGCGACGCGCACCCCGTCCCCCTCCGTGCCGCCGTCCTCGCCGCCGTCAGTCTCCTCGGCGAACAGTTCGGCCAGGTCCGGCCGTGACGTCAGCAGCCGCTCCCACTCGCCCGCGACCAGGGAACGGGCGCGTGAGGCCGTACGCTCCGCCGCCGGAGCGTCGAAGAGCCGCTCCAGCACCGCGTGCACCAGCGTGCCCCGGGTCGCCGCCTCACTCGGCTTCTCCGGCAGCTGGTCGATCACCCGGAACCGGTAGAGCAGCGGGCAGGTCATGAAGTCGCCCGCCCGCGAGGGCGACAGGGAGGACGGTCGCTCGGTGGAGGGCTTTTCGGTGCTGGTTCCCATGGCGTACGACCCTACGGCCCGTCACTGACATCCAGGCGCATACCATCGACGACAGACCCCCTCGCACCGCACGATCGTGGGATCGCACCGAGCGGGAGCGAGGGTCGATGCGGACGAGAGGACACCGTGGACGAGAGCGGGGAGAGCGGCAAGCCGCTGGGGGAACCTCCTGGCGGTGGCCGGGGCAGGCCCCGTGAGACCGGCGGCGGCCTCCTCATGGGCCGGCCCTTCGGGGTGCCCGTCTACGTCGCCCCCAGCTGGTTCCTGGTCGCCGCGCTCATCACCTGGGTCTTCGGCGGCCAGCTCGACCGTGTCCTGCCCGAGCTGGGCAGTCTGCGCTATCTGGTGTCGCTGTTCTTCGCCGTGGCGTTCTACGCGTCCGTGCTGGTCCACGAGCTGGCCCACACGGTCGCGGCCCTGCGCTTCAAGCTGCCGGTCCGCCGTATCCAGCTCCAGTTCTTCGGCGGAGTGTCGGAGATCGAGAAGGAGTCCGAGACCCCCGGCCGGGAGTTCGTGCTCGCCGCCGTCGGTCCGCTGCTCTCCCTGGTCCTCTCCGGCGTCTTCTACGTCGCCATGCAGGCCGTCGAGCCGGGCACGGTCCCCGGGGTGCTGCTCGCGGGACTGATGATCTCCAATCTGATCGTCGCCGCCTTCAACCTGCTGCCCGGCCTGCCGCTGGACGGCGGCCGGATGCTGCGGGCCGTCGTCTGGAAGCTCAGCGGCAAGCCGATGACGGGCACCGTGGCCGCGGCCTGGACCGGCCGCGCCCTCGCCGTGACCGTGCTCGTCGGGCTGCCGCTGCTCACCCACACCGGTGTCCTGGGGCAGGGGACCCAGGACCTCGGAGGTCTGGACACCCTGACCGACGCGCTGCTCGCCGCCATCCTCGCCGCGATCATCTGGACCGGCGCCGGCAACAGCCTGCGGATGGCCCGGCTGCGGGAACACCTCCCGGAGCTGCGGGCACGTAATCTCACCCGCCGCGCTGTCCCCGTCGCCTCCGACACCCCGCTGTCCGAGGCGCTCCGCCGCGCCAACGAAGCCGGGGCCCGCGCCCTCGTCGTGGTCGACGCCCAGGGCAGGCCCACCGCCGTGGTCCGCGAGGCGGCCATCGTCGGCGTCCCCGAGCACCGGCGCCCTTGGGTCGAGGTGAGCGGACTCGCCCAGGACCTCAGGCCCGGGATGCGGGTGTCGGCCGAGCTGTCCGGCGAGGAGCTCCTCGACACGCTGCGGGCCACGCCCGCCACCGAGTACCTCGTGGTGGAGGAGACCGGGGAGATCTACGGCGTGCTGTCCACGGCCGACGTCGAACGCGCTTTCGTCGCGGCCATGGCCCGGCCCGGCACCTGAGATCCCGTGGCGTTCCCTGGAGAGGAGCCCGGGTAGGCTGTTCACATGTCCGAACCGACCGGTGCCGCCCGCCGTCGCGGGCCCTTCCAGGTCGGGGACCAGGTCCAGCTCACCGACCCCAAGGGACGCCACTACACCTTCACGCTCGAGGCCGGGAAGAGCTTCCACACCCACAAGGGTGCCTTCCCGCACGACGAGCTGATCGGTGCTCCCGAGGGCAGTGTTGTCCGTACCACGGGGAACGTCGCCTATCTGGCGCTGCGCCCCCTGCTCCCCGACTACGTCCTGTCCATGCCGCGCGGCGCCGCCGTGGTCTACCCGAAGGACGCGGGCCAGATCCTGGCGATGGCCGACATCTTCCCCGGGGCGCGGGTCGTCGAGGCAGGCGTCGGATCCGGCTCCCTCAGCACCTTCCTGCTGCGGGCCGTGGGCGACCAGGGCATGCTCCACTCCTACGAGCGCCGCGCCGACTTCGCCGAGATCGCGGCCCAGAACGTGCGCCGCTATTTCGGCGGCGACCACCCCGCCTGGCAGCTCACCGTCGGCGACCTCCAGGACAACCTCTCCGACACCGACGTGGACCGCGTCATCCTGGACATGCTGGCCCCCTGGGAGTGCCTGGAGGCCGTCTCCAAGGCGCTCGTCCCCGGCGGCATCCTCTGCGCCTATGTCGCCACGACCACGCAGATGGCGCGCACCGTCGAGGCGATCCGCGAGCACGGCACCTTCAACGAGCCGTCCGCCTGGGAAACGATGGTCCGCACCTGGCACGTCGAAGGCCTGGCCGTCCGCCCGGACCACCGCATGATCGGCCATACCGGCTTCCTGCTCACCGCCCGCCGCCTCGCGGACGGGGTCGAGCCGCCGCTGCGCCGCCGCCGTCCGGCCAAGGGCGCCTACGGCGAGGACTACACCGGGCCGGGG
>NZ_JBQQBW010000084.1:0-29725 GCF_052245415.1 Streptomyces sp. 8N706
ATGCGTGAGAACGGCCGCCTGGCGACGGTCGTGGTCGGCTCCGGCATCCAGGCCACCAGGTTCACCGGAACCCGCCGGGGTGTCGCTTCCGACGGTGGGACCGCGAAGAAGTACGGCGCCTCATCCGCCGTACACGCGCCCGTACGCGGGACCTCACTCAGGCAGGCTCCCTCACCGGCCGTGCCCCGACCCCTCGATGCGCTCCACCAGTTCAGCGGCCATCGTCTTGATGGTCTCCAGGCCTTTGCGTCCCCACGGACGCGGATCCTGGTCCACCACACAGATGGTGCCCAGCGCCATGCCCGTGTGGTCGATCAGCGGTGCCCCCAGGTAGGAGTGGATCCCGATGGCATCGACCACGTGATTCCCGGCGAAACGTGGGAAGTCGCGGACATCCTCCAGCACCAGAGCCTTGCGCCGCCTGACCACATGCGGGCAGAAACCGATGTCCAGGTCGCGAGGCATCACCCGGCCGGGTACGGGGTCCTCGAGAAGGGGAGACTCCACTCTCACGGTGGTGTCGGAGGCCGCGCTGTACAAGCCCGCGAAGTACTGACGGTTCGCGTCGACGAAGAAGTTGACCCCCGCGTAGCATCCCCCGGTGCGCTCCGCCAGCTCACGCGCGAAGTCATCCAGCTCCGGAACGGGCTTGTCCTCGATGCCCAGTTCCCGAAGCCGCCGTGCCCGGGCCTGCGCCTCAGGGTCCTCCGGAGGGAGAAGCAGATGACGCATGGCGATCCCCCTCTCCCGTCCGAACGGAGGGTTATACACCAGCTCTGTCATGGGAACTCCTTGAAGTGATCAGGTGTTGCACGAGCGAAAGCAGAATCCGGATACCGGAGCTGGACAGCCGGGCATCACACAGGACCACCGGCACCTCGGGCTTGAGGTCCAGCGCCGACCGCACCTCTTCCGGCTGATAGTGGTGCGCCCCGTCGAACTCATTGACCGCGACGAGGAAGCTGATGCCCCGTGCTTCGAAGAAGTCGACCGCCGCGAAACTGTGGTCCAGCCGACGCGTGTCGGCGAGGATCACCGCCCCGAGTGCACCGGCTGACAGCTCGTCCCACATGAACCAGAAGCGCTCCTGGCCGGGCGTGCCGAACAGATAGAGGACGTGGTCGGGGCTGAGGGTGATCCGGCCGAAGTCCATCGCGACCGTGGTGGTCTCCTTGTGCTCCACTCCGTCCAGCCTGTCCGTGGCAGCACTGACCTCGGTCAGTAGCTCTTCCGTGCTCAGCGGCTCGATCTCGCTGACCGCTCCCACGAAGGTGGTCTTGCCCACCCCGAAACCACCGGCGACCAGAATCTTGATCCCCATCGGAAGGGAGTCGGCGCCGGGTGCCTCAGAGTCGTTTGAGGAGCCCATCCCGCAAGGCCTCCAATAGTTGTAGATCGGGGGTATGACTCGGCCTCGGTGTGCCCAGGTTGAAGGGCCGTGTGACGACCGCGCCCTGCTCCACCAGGTCGGACAGCAGCACTTTGATCACCGTTGCGGGCATCCGTGTGTGCCCGGCGATCTCAGCCACGGTGACCGGCGTCCGGCACAGCTCGAGCACATGTGTGTGATCCAGCCCCAGGTTGGTCCGGAGCACGGTACCGGTTGCCACCACCATGGTCATCAAGTCGAAGTGGTATGTGGGTCTGGTACGTCCGTCGCTGACGGTGTACGGCCGGATCAGCCGCCCGGCGGCATCGTCGAGCAACGGCCCATCCGGGTCGTCGGGCATCGCTCACTGCCCTGCCGGCTGACGGGGAGCGGCCCCCAGGTGGGGGCGGACGCTCTTGACCATCATGGCCATCTCGTAGCCCAGCACCGACACATCCGCTTCGCGCCCGGCGAGGACTGCCAACAGGGCGCCCTGTCCGGCCGCGGAGACAAAAAGCATCGAAGTGTTGAGTTCGGTCACGATCTGCCGTACCTCACCGCCGTCGTCGAATCGCTTGCCGGCACTGCGGGCCAGCGAGTAGAGCCCGCTGGCGAGGGCCGCCATATGGTCCGCCGCGTCCTTGTCCAGTCCGTCCGAGGCCATCACCAGACCGTCCGATGACAACAGCAGTCCGCTCCGCGTATGCGGTACGCGCTGCACCAGGCCGTTCAACAGCCAAGAAAGATCTTCGCTCACCACGATCGCGTACTTCTCCTCAATGACGTGACACTGCTAGGGGGCCGGGTCCGGTCGGGTATCCCCGCCAAGGGACGGGGAGGTGTCGGTTTCCTGGGCTTCTTCGGCCAGGCGGAGGCCTGTCTGGAAGGCGGCCATCAGACCGGGATCGTGCTCGACGTCCTCCGCCGCCACCGCAGCCTGGGAGGGCTGCCGCAATTGCGGGGAGAGGTGTTCCTGACGGCGCCTTTTGGGCAGCACGGGACGGCCGTCTTCCGCCGTGGGGTCCGTGAGGGGGGTGTGTGCCGGCTCGGCCACCGATGCGGGTACGAGGTCCTGAGCGATCGGCGCGTCGTGCGTACGTGTCCGCTCAGCCGACTCCGTACGTGCCTGCGCCGCCGGCTCGGTACGTACCCGCTCCGCCGAGTCGTCGGCGCGTCCATGTGCGGCAGGGGGAGCGACGTCCGACGGTTGCTGCTGTGGTTCCACCACGTCCGGACGCCCGCCGAGCAACTCATGCGGCACCAAAACCACCGCCTGCGTACCGCCGTAGATGTTGCTCTGGAGCTGTACGGCGATGCCGTGCCGCCGGGCAAGCGCGGAGACCACGTACAGGCCGATCCGGCCGTCCTGGAGCAGCTCACCCAGAGCGACGCCGTCGGGGGAGGCGAGCAGGGCATTCATCTGGTTCCGCTCAGTGGCGGTCATGCCCAGACCACGGTCCTCGACCTCGACCGCCAGCCCGGCCGTGACGTGTTCGGCACGCAGCAGGACCTGGGTCTGGGGAGGGGAGAACACCGTGGCGTTCTCCACCAGCTCCGCCAGCAGATGGACCAGGTCGACGACCGCGTGCCCGTTCACCGCCCCGTCCACCGGAGGCACCAGCCTGACCCGCGAATACTGCTCGATCTCGGCCACGGCAGAACGCAGCACATCGCTCATGCTGACCGGTTGGGTCCACTGGCGGTGGGAGACGGCGCCGCCGAGTACAGCGAGGTTCTCGGCGTATCGCCGGATACGGGTGGCCAGGTGGTCCACATGGAACAAGCCCTTGAGCAGTTCCGGGTTCTCGACCTCGTTCTCCAGGTTGTCCAGCAGCCCGATTTCGCGGTGCACCAGAGACTCCAGCCTCCGGGCCAGATTGGCGAAGACCTCGAACTGCTCGCCGCCGTGTGCCCGTGCCGAGGCCTCCACCACAGTCGCCTCGGCAACGCGCTGGGCGGACGCCATCTCATGTCCGAGTCCATCCAGCACGTCCCCCGCCGGCTCCGGCCACGGGCGCTGCTGAGGCCGTTGACGGCCTATGAGCTGCTGGCCACGCTCCATCTGCTCCCGCAGCTGCGCCAGTTCGGCCTGGCCGCGTGCCGCGAACCAGCTCAGGTCGGTATAGCGGCGCGCGACCGCCCGCGCATTCGTGGAGGCGAAGAGCCCTGCACCCGTGAGGATCCCGCACACGAGCAGTAGTACGCCCGTGAGCAGACCCCAGAAGGCGTCCCTGTCGACATGGGCCACACCCGTGCTGAACGCGAGCGCAGCCGCTGCGGCTCCGGTGACCGCGACCAGCCCGGCAGGCACCATCGCGAGAAGCACCATATGGCTCTCAACTGGCGTGCCACCCCCGCCCTTTGGCGGAGTGTCCTGGGCACGCCACGCCGGAGAGCCGACTGACAGCATCTCCTGGTGGACATGAGCGGGCAGCGTCAAAGGTTCCTGCATCACAGTCCCTGGTTGCATACCGGCCAGCAGGCCGAAAAGTGTACGGCGCACGTTACCTGCAACAGCAGTCCACGTCACGCGTGGTGACGTCATGGGGAATGATGCACGAGAACGCGCCTTTCCCCAACTGACACCAGGGCTGTGACGTAGGTCTGGTCGAACCTGTCGTATCCGTGCCGGTCCGTTCCAGTCCGTGCCGGAACGGGCAGGCGCTACGGGCGGTGGCGGCAGCTCGAGTGAACTGACAAGCCCGTGCTGTGCGGAGCGGATGCGTGGACGAGCAGGTCTCCAGCACGTCCACGGCAGGTCCGTCGTCGCAGGATCCGTGGGTGGCCACCACGGTGACGGACCGCCCGGCCCCCGTAACCTCGACCAGCCCACCATACGAGTGGAGCTGTGCCACGGCGCTGACACCACTGGGGATGAGCAGGACGCCGACGATGAACTGGCGCACGGTGCGGCCACGGGAGATGCGGGCGATGAACGTGCCGACGAATGGCGCACATGAGAGCCACCACGCCCAGTATGAAGATGGTCCAAGTGCCCAGGCAGGACGGATCGGCGAAGGCGCCGGTCGCGCTGGCCATAGGGACCAGAGGGAAGAGGTAGCCGCCGGTACTGGCGGGCAGCACGTCGAGGATGTAGATGGTGGGGCCGACCAGGTCCAGACGATGGGATCGGCCCCGCCTGGGCGATGTCCTCTGGGATCAGTCCTCCGCAGGCGCGATGCCGGTCGGGCAGGACCGTCCCCAGTTGGTTTCCGAAGGGGTACTCAGGTTGACACCGGTGCCGCAGTAGCCGTGCGGGTTCTTGTCCAGGTACTGCTGGTGGCTGCGGTCGCTGGAATTGATGCCGTGGCGGTATCACTACCTGTTCCCCTGAGTCGCCACGGCTTGTTGCCTGCTTGAAGTAGGTGCCCATGACGGTGTCGGGGAGGAACTCGCGCAGTCGATGGCGCATGCCGGTGCCGTAGTCGCCCGGTTGCCCCCATACGTCCGGGGCCTCATCGGTTCACAACGAGTTCTCGTCCTACAAGAAGAGCTGTCACTAGTTCCTGAATTAGTCGGGTGGGCTCGATCATTGATCGAGCCCGCCTTGGCCATTTCATTCATGGCCACCCGCCGAATCGTCACCGACCTCTAACTGATGGTAATACGTGAATCTTGCTCGAAGCCTCCTCTCGGTCGCTGTCTGTGCTGCCGTCGCGGGACTCGCCGGATGCGCGCCCGCCCCGGTGGGCCGCGGTGCTGAGCAGGCCCAGGGGTCGACTCCGGCCCCACAACCACTGGACAGGTCGGCAAGTGCCACGCCATTGGACAGGTTCTTGCCGACGCCGCAGCAGAACCTCGACCTCGACAAGGCGGAAAAGAAGCTCATCAACCAAGGATCGCCGCACGAGGCAGGCCGTAGCCGCATGGGTGGAATGTATGGACAGGCGCGGCTATGGCTACAGCAATCCCGCCGATGCTTGGTTCGACGAGAAATGGCGGCACAGTAAGTCTCCCACGGAGAATGAGAAAGCTGTGGCCACCGCCGATATGACCTGCAAGAAGCAGGTGAACTACCTCGGCGTAATGATCGAGGTGAGCTCCTCCTATGAGCGCTCGTATATTACCGAGCACGCCGCTGATCTTGAATCTTTGAAGTCGCGACAGAAGGTATGGATCGAGAACGCGGAAAAGGCCCTCGAGGAGACGAGGTAACGGATTCCGCTGACAGGGACTATCCAGGCGGTCCGTGCCTTGCCTCTGGTAGGCGGTTCCACCCGAATCGTCGGGCGGACCAGCGGAAGATCCCGGCAATGTGCATCGACGGCGGCCCCGCCCCTGCTCGGTGAGCCGTGTCCGCGGGCGGTGGCGGCCGCGAGTGCAACTCGGTGGTGCGGCGTAGACGGGTTGCCGAAGTGTCCATGTCGAGGTCGCCCGGCCCTGACCAGCCGGTGCTGTGGGCTTGGCCCTGCCCGTCGGTAGGGTCCGGTCGGTTAGCGACCGTCCTGTTCGGTGGAGACGCCGAGGAGCAGGGTGGGGAGGAACTTCCGTTCGAGTTCCCCCGGCGGTAGACGATCGGGCTCGACGTAGCTCTGTGCGAGGCCGCCTTCGCGCATCGCGACGAGCAATCGCGCGAGTTGGTCGGGGTCGACGTCGATCCTGCGGCCGGCGCGGCGGATGACGTCGAGGAGTAGCCGGGAGATCTCGGCGCGTAGCCGCGCGTCGTGCTCGGCCAGCACGCGCGCGGCCTCGGGGTTGCGGATCGCGTACAGGGTGAACTCGGTCGTCACCAGATACCAGGTACGTTCGCTCGGCTCCACCTGTGACATCAGCTGGGTGAAGCGGTCGAGCGCCAGCGCATCGCTGCCCGCCTTCTCGACCAGGTCCGTCAGCCTCGTGATCACCCGGTCGCTGTGCGCGTCGAACAGGGCGAAGAACAGGTCCTCCTTGGTGCGGAAGTTGGAGTAGAAGGCGCCCCGCGTGTAGCCGGCCCGCTCGCAGATCTGCTCGATCGTCGCCGCATGGAACCCCCGCTCAGCGAACGTCTCCAACGCGGCATTCAGCAGTGCCGCCGTGGTCTGGGGGCGTCTCTTCGTCGCGCCTCTGGGCATCGCATCTCTTCCTAGGCCTTGACGGTGTCTCGGGACCTCGGTCAGGATACGCGGACGTATCCGATACGCCGATGTATCCCATAGGCCGGACGGTCGCCCATCGAGCTCAGGGAAGCGCCATGACAACCACCGTGCAAAAGTCGGCTCCGGCTGGCGGTCCCAGGCCCGAGGGTCTCGCGTTCCCGAAGCCCCCGACGTTCGACTCGGTCGAGGAGGAACGGAAGTACCGCAAGGAGCAGCTCGCCGCCGGCTTCCGGCTGTTCGGCAAGTTCGGCTTCTCCGAAGGCGTCGCCGGCCACATCACCGTGCGTGATCCGGAGGACCCGCAGACGTTCTGGGTCAACCCCTTCGGCATGAGCTTCAACCAGATCAAGGCGTCCGATCTGATCCTGGTCGACCACGCCGGTGCCGTACTGCACGGTGACCGCCCGGTGAACCGGGCGGCCTTCGTCATCCACTCGCAGGTGCACGCCGCTCGTCCGGACGCGCTCGCCGCCGCGCACGCACATTCGCTGTATGGCAAGGCGTTCGCCAGCCTCGGGATTCCCCTCGCTCCGATCACTCAGGACGCCTGCGCGTTCTTCGAGGACCAGGGCCTGTACGCGGACTACCAGGGCGTGGTCAGCGAACTCGAGGAAGGCAAGCGGATCGGAGCGGCACTTGGCCCGCACAAGGCGGTCATTCTGCAGAACCACGGCCTGCTCACGGTCGGTCAGTCGGTGGCGGAAGCCGTCTGGTGGTTCGTCACCATGGAGCGTTCCTGCCAGGCCCAGTTGCTCGCCATGGCCGCGGGTACGCCGAAGCACATCGACCGCGACGTCGCGCTGGCGACCCGGGAGCAGATCGGCACACACCGCGCGGGCTGGTTCCAGGCCCAGCCGCTGTGGGACCAGATCGTCGCTTCGGACCCGGATCTGTTCGACTGACCGGCGCGGGCGGCCGGCCGGCGGGTCACAAGGAGGTGGACGGTGTGACGGTACCGTTCTTCCCGGGGTTCGATGCGTTCCGGTGCGAGACGGCCGGTGTGACGATCAACGGGGTGATCGGCGGAAGCGGCCCGCCCCTGCTTCTGCTGCACGGCTGGCCGCAGACCCACGTCGTGTGGCATCGCGTCGCTCCGCTGCTGGCGCCGCACTTCACGGTGGTCGCCACCGACCTACGCGGTTACGGCGACAGCGGCAAGCCCGCCGACGGCCAGGGCCACGATGGTCACTCCAAGCGCGCGATGGCGCATGACCAGGTTGGGGTCATGACCTCGCTCGGGTTCGACCGCTTCGCCGTGGTTGGTCACGACCGTGGCGGCCGCGTCGGCCATCGGATGGCCCTCGACCATCCAGACGTGGTGTCGAAGCTGGCCGTGCTGGACATCGTCCCGACCCGAAGGCTCTACGCCGAGGTCTCGAAAGAGCTGGCCAGCGTCTACTTCCACTGGTTCTTCCTGATCCAGCCAGCGCCCCTGCCGGAGACACTGCTCGCCGGGAACGCCGAGTTCTTCCTGCGCAACTGGGCGTTCCGCGGCTACGTCCCCTCCGTCGTGACCGAGGCGGCCTTCGCCGAGTACCTGCGCTGCTTCACGGACCCCGCCACTTTGCATGCGATGTGCGAGGACTACCGCGCCGCAGCCACCATCGACCTCGACCACGATGCGACAGACCACGGCGTCGGCGTCCGCTGCCCGGTCCTCGCCCTCTGGGGCGCCCAAGGGGCGATGGGAGCCCTCTACGACGTGCTCGACGCCTGGAAGGAATACGCGTCTGACGTCCAGGGCGAGCCACTGCCGGGCGGCCATTGGCTCCCCGAGGAGCAACCCGGCGAACTCGTCGCGGAGCTGCGGGCTTTCCTGGCCTGACCCCGGCGGACAGGGCCCGCCGCGGGCTACGGAGACGGCCAAAAGAGCCGAGTCGCTCACTCCTGGGCGTACTTCGCGACGCCGATCGGGCAGGCGACGCCCATGCCTCCAAACCTGTGCTGGTCGGACCGCCGAAGCTGCGAGGGAGGTCGGTCGCAGCGCCATTTCAGGTGGGAGTTCGCGCAGTGGCTACTTGTCCGCTGCATCCGGTGCAGGGGCGATGCCGGTCGGGCAGGACCGTCCCCAGTTGGTTTCCGAAGGCGTACTCAGGTTGACGCCGGTGCCGCCTATGCCGCAGTAGCCGTTCGGGTTCTTGTCCAGGTACTGCTGGTGGTACGGCTCCGCAGGGTAGAACGGGCGGCCCCCCGACGGGAGGATCTCGGTGGTGATCGCGCCGTAACCGGCCTTCGTCAGGACCTGCTGGTACGCGTCGCGCGAGGCCTCCGCCGCGGACTGCTGTTCCAGGGAGTGGGTATAGACCGCCGAGCGGTACTGGGTGCCGACGTCGTTGCCCTGGCGGAAGCCCTGGGTCGGGTCGTGGGCCTCCCAGAAGAGCTTCAGGAGCGTGGCGTAGGAGACGATGGCGGGGTCGAAGACGACACGTACGGCCTCCGTGTGGCCGGTGAGGCCGCTGCAGACCTCCTCGTACGCGGGGTTCGGGGTGTGACCGCCCTGGTAGCCGACAAGGGTGGTCCAGACACCGGAGGTCTGCCAGAACTTGCGCTCCGCACCCCAGAAGCAGCCCAGGCCGAAGTCGGCGATCTGAAGGTTCTCGGGATAGGGGCCCAGGAGCGGGTTGCCGAGGACCGTGTGGCGGTCGGGTACGCGGAACTCGGGGGTCTCGCGGCCGGGCAGTGCCTCTTCCGGAGTGGGGAGGTGGGGCCGGTGGCTGTGCAGGAACATGCGGGTCTCCTCGGCGTGGCGTCCGACTGGACAACGTATGGGCGGCCCCGGAGATTCCGGGGGGGCTGGCCGTCCGCGCCCGGCCCTCTGCGCCCCGCCCTGCGCGCCCGGCCCTCCGCACCCGAGCTGCCGGCCGCCCTGGCTCTGCCATGCCGGTTCCGGTGTCTTCGGCTCCAGGGCCCGGTGTGCCCACCGGCTGGCAGGCCCCCGCACTGACTGCCCAGCGGGGTCCCTACGGCATGCTCGCCATGTCTCACGGCGCCTCCGGTCCCCGGCGCCCATGTCGCAACGGCCACAGGTGTGGACGTCCTGCGCCCGGCGCACACGGCCCTGCCGGTGCCCGTCGGCGGACGTCCACCGGGTGGGCGCCGTGGTCGGAGCGGGCCCCGGTGGTGACACCGGCGGTGACACCGACGTCACGGCGTTACCTCGGTTACCTCGGTTACCTCGGTGGATACCGGCGGTGGTGGACGCCGCGGTCACCTCGGTGGGTGCCCCGTGGCCCTCAGTCCGTGCGCCGCCGGTCATCGGACGCGGCGGGGCCGTCGTTCCGTATGGCCTCCTGCCGGTCCGCCGTCGTGTCGGCGGTGGCGGCGTCGGGACCCGGGTCCGTGTTCCGGCCAGGCATCCAGCGTTCGGCCAGCGCCGCGGTGTTCCGCCTGGTCTTGAGCCAGAAGTAGACGGACAGACCAATGAGGATCAGGGGGAGAAGCCGTGCCATGAAGGAGTCCGTTCAGGAAATCGGGGTCGAGGGGCGTCGGGGCATCCAGTCGTCGGGATGTGGGAGGTGGGGAGGGCCCGGACCATCGGTGTCGGGCCGTCATTGTCAGAAGCGTCGGGGCATCGGCACGTACGGCCGTCAGTGCGCCGGGATGGTCAGGGGGCCTTGAGACGTCGGGTCGTCGGGGCGTTCAGTGGTCCCTGAGACGTCGGGTCTTCGGGTCGGATCGAGGAGGGCGCGTCGCCGTCGTTCTACGCCGTCAGCGCGGCATCGTCGCCGGGCTGCCGCCCGCCTGCTCCCAGCCCGCGACCGCCAGCGCCCGATACGCCGCGTACTCCGCCGCCGGGTCGGCCCCGAGTGACCAAGGCACGGCGCCCACGTGTCCGTCCACGTGCCGCAACTGCTCCATCGCCTCGGCGTAGCGCTCCGCCCGCACCAGGAACCAGACCAGCAGATGACGGGCGTGCGGCAGTACGGCGTGGTCGGCCGGGGCCGAGCGGACGGCGAACTGCGCGCCCTGGACGGCGCGGCTCACGACCTCGCTCTCGTACAGCCCGCGGACCACATTCACATCGGGGAGGTGTTCGAACACGGCAAACAGCGGCAGGGCGGGCAGCAGGCTCTTCTCGGGCGCCGCGGCGGCCGCGCCGTGCGTGAACGCGTCGGCCAGCTCCTTGGAGCCGTGCCACTTCTCGCACCAGTAGTGCAGCGCGGCCAGGTGTGCGCCCATGTGATGCGGGGCGCGGGCGGTGATCGTCCCCCACAGCTCCTCGAAGTCGGCCTGCCGGTAGCCGAGCCCGCGCGCCACGGCCAGCTCGACGATGTACGGGGTCGGGTCGCCCGGTGCGAGGAGGGCGGCGTCGGCGCACACCGTCCGCGCCTCCTCGAGGATGATCCGGTACTCCGTCGACTCGGATCCTCCCGGCGACTGCCGCGCCTGTCGCACCAGGAACTCCGCGTGCACCACCGCGCCGCCCGCCTCCTTGGGAGCCTCCATTCGCCAGGTGCGCAGCCAGCGGCCGCCCTCGCCCGGCGCCTCCGCCAGCTCGACGGCCGCGGCTCCGGCCAGCGTCTGCACACGCTGCCAGCGCAGTTCCCAGTCGTCGGTGATGGCGAGCAGCTGCGCGGCCGGCCGCCAGTCCTGAGTGCGCCGGACCTCTTCCAGTACGTCCGCCAGCTCCCGGTCCGGGCCCGGCAGCCGGACGTCCAGCTGCTCGGGGTGCACGAAGCCGTACCGCTGCGGGTCGATGGCACTGCCGTGGCCGCGCAGCGCCTGTCTGCCGCCGCGCATACGCAGCAGGGCGGGGACGATCAGGAGGCCGCCGATCATGGCCAGCCCGAGCAGGATGATCAGAATCTCCATGACGTGTCCAGGTGTCCTCTGCCGTGTCGTCCGCAGTGCTGCGGTGTCGTGATCTTCGGTGTCGTCATCTGCGGGGTGATCTGCGGTGTTGCTCGTCTGCGGTTCGTTGCGGCGGGACGCCGTCGTACGTGGCTACGCCTTCGCGCCGCCCGTGCGCGCCCCCGGTGACCTGGAGGCGTCCGCCACTCTTTACTACTCACCGGCGAGCCGAAGGGTTCCACATCACCGCGTACTACTCTCGGGCTTCATGAGTGACCAGCGCCAGCAGCACGCACACCAGAGCTTCGAGACCCGCGCCATCCACGCCGGGAACACAGCTGACCCGCTGACCGGAGCCGTCGTGCCGCCGATCTACCAAGTGTCCACATACAAGCAGGACGGGGTCGGCGGTCTGCGGGGCGGCTACGAGTACAGCCGGTCCGCCAACCCGACCCGTACCGCGCTCGAGGAGAACCTCGCCGCGCTGGAGGGCGGGCGGCGCGGGCTCGCCTTCGCCTCCGGACTGGCGGCCGAGGACTGCCTGCTGCGCACGCTGCTGGTGCCGGGCGACCACGTGGTCATCCCGAACGACGCCTACGGCGGAACGTTCCGGCTCTTCGCGAAGGTCGTCGAGCGCTGGGGTGTGCAGTGGTCGGTGGCCGACAGCTCCGACCCGGCCGCCGTACGGGCGGCGATCACGCCCCGTACGAAGCTGATCTGGGTGGAGACGCCCAGCAATCCGCTGCTCGGTATCACCGACATCGCGGCGGTCGCGGATGTGGCGCGCGGCGCCGGGGTGCGGTTCGTGGTCGACAACACCTTCGCCAGCCCGTACCTCCAGCAGCCGCTCGCGTTGGGCGCGGACATCGTCGTCCACTCCACGACCAAGTACATGGGCGGGCACTCCGACGTGGTCGGCGGCGCCCTGGTGGTGAACGACGACGCGCTCGGCGACGAGCTCGCCTTCCACCAGAACGCGATGGGGGCGATCGCCGGTCCGTTCGACGCATGGCTGACGCTGCGGGGCATCAAGACTCTGGCGGTCCGCATGGACCGGCACAGCGCCAACGCTGCGCGGGTCGCCGAGCTGCTGGCAGCGCACCCGAAGGTGACCCAGGTGTACTACCCGGGTCTCCCCGGGCACGCCGGGCATGAGATCGCCGAGAAGCAGATGCGTGCCTTCGGAGGGATGGTGTCGTTCCGGGTCGCGGGCGGCGAACAGGCGGCGGTGGACGTCTGCAACCGGGCACAGCTGTTCACGCTCGGGGAGTCGCTCGGCGGTGTGGAGTCGCTGATCGAGCACCCGGGCCGCATGACGCACGCCTCGGTGGCCGGTTCGGCGCTGGAGGTGCCCGCCGACCTGGTACGGCTGTCAGTCGGCATCGAGGCGGTCGACGACCAGCTGGCGGACCTCACCCGCGCGCTCGGCTGACGCCCGCGGCGATGGCCCTGCCGGAGGCCGCCGGGCCTCCGGAAGGCTGTACGCCCGGCGCTTCCGTACGCCCGGCGGGTCTGTACGCCCGGCGCGTCCGGTGGCCTGGCACCGCGCGGGCGGCACCGGGCACCACCGCTATGGCCACCGCGGCACCGGGAACCACCGCCCTGCTACCAGCCGCCGAGCGGGGGAGTGGTGTCGGTCGGCGGTACGACCCAGGGCTGGGCGACCGCCGCCCACACCGCGAAAGCGACCGCCGCGGCGAGCAGCAGGGCCCACCCCACGGCCCGTAGGACCCGGCGGTGGCCGTCGATCCGCCGCCCCCGCTGGGCCGCCCGAGCCGCCAGATCGGGCGGCACCACCGGATGCGGCTGCCCCTCCAGCATCCGCCGGACCTCGTCCTCCTTGCGGTCCGGAAGGCTCATGACGCCGTCGCTCCCGGGGTCGTGCCGCCGTCCGCGCGTTCGGGCCGTGTGGCCGGTGCGGCTGCACTCGGCGGGCCACCCTGCGCCGACGTCGAGAGCGGCTTCCCGGCCAGGGGGACGGCCGGACGGACGGCCGGGTGGACGGCAGGGCCCGCCGCCGGGCGGCTGCGCAGGGTGGCCATGGACCGCAGGCACAGGGCCCGGACGCGTTCGGTGGGGACTCCGAGCTGGGCCGCGCACTGTTCCTCGGGCACACCCTCGTAGAGCCGCAGCACCAGGACCAGGCGTTCCTGCGGGGTGAGCCGGCCGAGGAGGCCACCGCGGGCGCGGCGATGGTGCCAGGCGGCGTGGGCGAAACGCGTGGCGAGCTCCTGGCGAGCCCGGTCGTACGGGTCCTCGCCGTGCAAGCGGTCCCACATCGCGTACGTACGGGCCAGAGCGTCGGTCAGCAGGCGCTCGGCGGCCTCCTGGTCCCCCGTGAGCAGCGTGGCGGCATGCAACAGCCGGCCGGCCGCGCCCGCGACGAAAGCCTCGAACTCCCGGGCCCGGCGGCGATCCTGCTCTGCCCGCCGCTCTCGCACCGCGCCTCCTGGGCCACCATGGGACGGCAGGGAGCGCTGCCGGTCAAGGGGCGGTGCGGCAGCGAGCCCCGACAGGGGCGGGGACCGCCGGGAGCCCGGCGGTCAAAGGGCCGGGGGCGGCACAGAGCCCCGGCGGCTGGAGCGCCGGTGGTCAAGAGGCAGGGGACTCCGGCGGCGCCGCCTGGAGGTTGACCGCGGCCTGCCGCGCGGACAGCGACTGGTTGAAGCGCGTGAGCAGGGTGCAGAACACCTCGCGCTCGTCCTCCGTCCAGCCGTCCGTCACCAGCGCCATCAGCTGCCGGCGCGAGGACCGCACCTCCTCCAGGCGCGCCTTGCCCCGCGGAGAGAGCTGGAGCACGACGGCTCGCCCGTCCTCGGGGTGCGAGGTGCGCTTGACCAGGCCGGTGTCCACGAGTGGGGCGACCTGCCGGGTGACCGTCGAGGAGTCGATGCCCATGCCGGCGGCGAGCGCCTTGACGCCCATCGGGCCCTCCCGGTCGAGGCGGTTGAGCAGCAAGTAGGCGGCGCGGTCCATGGAGTTGCGGACCTGTCCGACGCCGCCGAGCCGGGTCTGCTCCGCGCGCCGGGCGAACACGGCCACCTGGTGCTGCAGGTCGTCGAGAAGGCCGCTGTCCGAGACCTCCAGGCCGGAGGTCGGGAGAGCAGTCGTCATGTCCGGAGTGGTCGGCATGGCCTGGGCTCACTTCGTGGGAATCGGCTACGGATGGGCACAGGGTACGCGGCCAGGGCCGGGACCGTACCTGCACGGGACAAACCGGTGCGGGAGCGCCCCAGGCCGCCGGGATGGGTGGGAACTGCGAGACTTGGTCACATGGCTGGAACCAATGGGGCTCGCGTGGGCCACGACCCCGCTCACCCGTTCGAGATCACCGTCGATGAGGTCCGTGCGGCGCACAAGATGCTGGCCGGGGTGGCCCGGGTGACCGCCATGGAGGGCAGTCGGCACCTGACCCAACTGGTGGGCGCCCCCGTCCACCTGAAGTGCGAGAACCTTCAGCGCACCGGTTCGTTCAAGGTGCGCGGCGCGTACGTACGGATCGCCGGCCTGAGCGCCGAGGAGCGCGCGAGGGGGGTGGTCGCGGCCAGCGCGGGGAACCACGCGCAGGGCGTGGCGCTCGCCGCTTCCCTGCTGGGTGTGCACTCGACCGTCTTCATGCCCGTGGGCGCCCCGCTGCCGAAGGTGGCGGCGACCCGGGAGTACGGCGCCGATGTGCGGATGCACGGCCAGGTGGTCGACGAGACGCTGGAGGCGGCCAAGGAGTACGCCCGCGCGACCGGCGCCGTCTTCATTCACCCGTTCGATCACCGCGATGTGGTCGCGGGCCAGGGCACGGTGGGGCTGGAAATCCTGGAACAGTGCCCGGAAGTCCGCACGATCGTGGTGGGGATCGGGGGCGGCGGGCTGGCGGCGGGGATCGCCGTGGCGGTCAAGGCGCTGCGGCCGGATGTCCGGCTGGTGGGCGTGCAGGCGGAAGGCGCGGCCGCGTACCCGCCGTCCCTGGAGGCCGGTCACCCGGTGGCTCTGGAGCAGTTGGCGACGATGGCCGACGGCATCAAGGTGGGGCGGCCGGGAGACGTGCCGTTCAAAATAGTTGGCGATCTGGTCGACGAGGTCCGTACGGTTTCCGAGGACGAGCTCTCCAGCGCGCTGCTGCTGTGTCTGGAGCGCGCGAAGCTGGTGGTCGAGCCGGCCGGGGCGAGCCCTGTGGCGGCGCTGCTGTCGCAGCCGGACGCCTTCGAGGGGCCGGTGGTGGCGGTGCTGTCGGGGGGCAATGTCGACCCGCTGCTGCTGCAGCGCATCCTGCGGCACGGCATGGCGGCGGCGGGGCGGTATCTGTCGCTCCGGCTCCGCCTGACGGACCGCCCGGGGGCGCTGGCAACGCTTCTGGGGGTGTTGTCAGAGGTGGACGCTAACGTCCTCGACGTGAGCCATGTGCGGACCGATCCCCGACTCCGGCTCACTGAGGCGGAGGTGGAGCTGCAGCTGGAGACGAAGGGCCCGGAGCACTGCGCCGAGGTGCGTACGGCGCTGCGCAAGGCGGGCTACATCGTGATGACGTGACCGTCCCGATACACCCGAGGATCGCCCCGCTGGGCCAGGAAGGTGACGTACCGGAGCCGGCGTACAGGGCGGCGCTCCAGAGGTGGATGCGGTGGATGCATGACGTCGATGCGTCAGAACTCGATACACCGTAAAGGGTTGACGCGATATATCGCGTCTGGGGTAAGGTCGGGTCTCACTGATTCACGTCGGCTTTACGTCGGACAAATGCCGGTAAACCCTGCTCGTCCGATGTCCATGATCTTTTGTTGAATCGACCCAAGACCCTGGGAGAATCTTCATGCCAGGCGCCATTTACGCCGAAGGGCTGGTCAAGACCTTCGGGGATGTGCGGGCTCTGGACGGCGTCGACCTCGATGTGCCCGAAGGCACCGTGCTGGGCCTGCTCGGTCCCAACGGAGCCGGTAAGACCACCACCGTACGGGTGTTGACCACTCTGCTTCAGCCCGACAGCGGGAAAGCGGTCGTGGCGGGCATAGACGTCCTCAAGCACCCCAACGAGGTCCGCCGTTCCATCGGCCTCTCCGGCCAGTTCGCCGCCGTCGACGAGTACCTCACCGGGCGTGAGAACCTCCAGATGGTCGGCCAGCTCTACCAGATGAGTGCGCGCGACGCGAAGGTCCGCGCGGGTGAGCTGCTCGAGCGCTTCAACCTCGCCGAGGCGGGCGACCGGCCCGCCAAGACGTACTCCGGCGGCATGCGCCGCCGCCTCGACCTCGCGGCCGCCCTGGTCGTCAGTCCGCCCGTGATGTTCATGGACGAGCCGACGACCGGCCTCGATCCGCGCAACCGCCAGGGCCTCTGGGAGGTCATCCAGGAACTGGTCGCCGCGGGTACGACCCTGCTGCTGACCACCCAGTACCTGGAGGAGGCCGACCACCTCGCGCACGACATCTGCGTGGTCGACCACGGCCGGGTCATCGCACGCGGCACCTCCGACCAGCTGAAGGCCCGGACGGGCGGCGAGCGGGTGGAGGTCGTCGTCCATGACCGCGACCACCTCACGACCGCGACGGAGATCCTCCGGGGCTTCGGCAAGGGCGAGACCACGGTGGAGGACCACACCCGCAGGATCACCGTGCCGGTCGCCGGAGGCGCGAAGCTGCTGGCCGAGGTGATCCGCGAGCTCGACGCCCGTGGCATCGAGATCGACGACATCGGGCTGCGCAGGCCGACCCTCGACGATGTGTTCATATCGCTGACCGGCCATGCGGCGGAGGTCGACGACGAACAGAACACCACCGGCAAGGACGGCAAGGACAGCAAGGACAACAGGAACCGCAAGAGCGGCAAGTCCGGCAGGCCGGCCGCGACGGAGAAGATGGAGGCCGCCCAGTGAGTGCCGTCACCGATACGGCTCCCCGCCCCGCGGCCCCGCAGACCCGCGGTGCCCTCGGCCAGTCCGTCCGCGACTCGCTCGTGGTCGCGAAGCGCAATCTGATCCGGATGGCGCGGATCCCGGAGATGATTGTCTTCGGGCTGATCCAGCCGATCATGTTCGTGGTGCTGTTCAGCTATGTCTTCGGCGGGTCCATCAACGTCGGCGGCAGCACGTCGCCGGACGGGTACCGCGAGTTCCTGATGGCGGGCATCTTCGCGCAGACCGTCACGTTCGCCACGGCGGGCGCGGGGGCGGGTATCGCGGACGATATGCACAAGGGCCTCATCGACCGCTTCCGGTCGCTGCCGATGGCGCGTGGCGCGGTGCTGACCGGCCGCACGCTCGCCGATCTCGTGCAGACCTCGCTGACCCTGGTGATGCTCTCGATCGTCGCGCTGATCGTCGGCTGGCGCATCCACGACGGCATCCTGGGGGCGCTGGGAGGCTTCGCCCTGCTGCTCCTGTTCGGCTACGCCTTCTCCTGGATCGGAGCGCTGATCGGGCTGTCGGTACGGACCCCGGAGGCGGCCACATCAGGCGGTCTGATCTGGCTGTTCCCGCTGACGTTCATCTCGAACGCCTTCGTGCCGGCCGACAACATGCCGACCGTCCTGCGGCACATCGCCGAGTGGAACCCCTTCAGCGCGACAGTGCAGGCATGCCGCGACCTCTTCGGCAATCTGCCGCCGAACTACCACGCTCCGGACGCCTGGCCGATGCAGCATCCCGTGCTGGCCTCGGTGCTGTGGTCGGTCGTGATCATCGCGGCCTTCCGGACACTGGCCGTCCGGAAGTACCGCTCGGCGACCGCCTGAGCCGGCTCACGGGCCCCCTGCCGGGGCTCCTGCACGGGGGCCCTGCGCGGGGCCCCTGCGGGGGCTCCTGCCTCGGGTTCCTGCTTCGGGGCCCATGTGAGGGCCTCTTCCGGTGGCCCGCTGCATGTGGTGGGCCCCGTCATGGGCCTCCGTCACGGCCTTCGTCGGCCGAAGAGGCCTGAACGGATATGACAAACCCCCCGGCGCAGAGGCGCCGGGGGGTTTGTCAGGTCTGTCGGGGCAGCGCGATCGGCGCTCAACCCTGGTACGGCTTGGCCTCGAGGATCTTCACCGAGGCCTTACGGCCGTTCGGCAGCTCGTACTCGGCGTCGTCGCCGACCTTCTTGTCGAGAACGCCGCTGCCCAGCGGGGACTGCGGGGAGTAGGTCTCGATGTCCGCGCTCGCGTATTCGCGGGAGGCGAGCAGGAAGGTCAGGGTGTCGTCCGGGTCGCCGTCGAAGGCGATGGTGACGACCGTGCCAGGGGCGACCACACCAGTGGCGGCAGGCGCCTCGCCGACCTTCGCGTGCTCCAGCAGCTGAGTCAGCTGGCGGACACGGAGCTCCTGCTTGCCCTGCTCCTCCTTGGCGGCGTGGTAACCGCCGTTCTCCCGCAGGTCACCCTCTTCCCGAGCCGCCGCGATCTTCGTGGCGATCTCGGTACGTGCGGGACCCGACAGGTACTCCAGCTCGGCCTTCAGCTGGTCGTACGCCTCCTGGGTGAGCCAGGTGACGTTGTCGCTGGTCTGGGTCACAGGTGCTCCTCGTCGGTACTGGGATACAAAGCAACGCCCTACCCGGAGGATTAACGCCTTCACCGGTGGGCGAAACCACGAGCCTAACAATTCCCACGGGAAAGGGGGAGGAAGAAACCGACTAAATTTGCGTCCACGCAGGTCAGTCCTTGTACGGGCCCAGGATTCCCGTCGGCGGACGTCAGTCCGGTACGCCCGTCACCCGGAGGACGCGGTCTCGCAGCCGACCAGTTCCGCCGTCGTGGCGCGCCGGGTCGTCCGGACCGTTACGACCCTGTCCACGCGGTCCGCACGCTCCTCGAAGCGGATGTCCTTGCGGCCCACCTCGGCGCCGTCCTCGGCTTGCGAACGCAGAGTGCAGACACCGTCCGTGTCCGCGTCCTTACGGACCTCGAGGTGGACCTCGACCGCCGAGTCCGAGACCACCTTGAACTTGATCAACTCACCGCTGACATCCTGCCCGGAGATGTACGAGGCGCCCGACCAGGCGATCACCGCCAGCAGCGCGGCGCCCAGCACGGCACCGACGAGCTTCAGCTTGCGGTCCGCGCGGGCATCGGCGGAACGGCCGTATCGCCCGTCCGGCAATCCCTCGCGCGTGGCGGTCATCGTCGTTCCTCCCGCGATGCGGACCATGGAATGTACGGCCTCTCGTTTCGGTCACTATAGAAGGCGCCTTCTCCAGTCGTAGGAGAGGGCCGCGACCGATGACTGAGGATCCGAGGATCGAGTCTTGACCGAGCAACTGCGATTGATGGCGGTCCACGCCCACCCCGACGACGAGTCGAGCAAGGGCGCGGCGACGATGGCCAAGTACGTGTCCGAGGGGGTGGACGTGCTGGTCGCGACCTGCACGGGCGGTGAGCGTGGCTCCATCCTCAATCCCAAGCTGCAGGGCGACCCTTACATCGAGGAACACATCCACGAGGTCCGGGCCAAGGAGATGGACGAGGCCCGGCAGATCCTGGGCGTCAAACAGTCCTGGCTGGGCTATGTCGACTCCGGACTGCCGGAGGGCGACCCGCTGCCGCCCCTCCCCGAGGGGTGTTTCGCCCTGCAGGACGTCGATGAGGCCGCGGGCGCGCTGGTGAAGCTGATCCGCGAGTTCAAGCCGCATGTGATCACCACATACGACGAGAACGGCGGCTACCCGCACCCCGACCACATCATGACCCACAAGATCTCGATGGTGGCCTTCGACGCCGCGGGCGACCCGGGGAAGTACCCGGGGACGGGGGAGCCCTGGCAGCCGCTGAAGCTCTACTACAACCAGGGGTTCAACCGGCCGAGGACCGAGGCCTTGCACGAGGCGCTTCTCTCCCGGGGGCTGGAGTCCCCGTACGGCGAGTGGCTGAAGCGCTGGAAGGAGTTCGAGCGGGTCGAGCGCACGCTGACCACGCATGTTCCCTGCGCGGAGTTCTTCCCGATCCGCGACAAGGCGCTGATCGCTCACGCCACCCAGATCGACCCCGACGGCGGCTGGTTCCGGGTTCCGATGGAGCTCCAGCAGGAGGTCTGGCCGACGGAGGAGTACGAGCTCGTGAAGTCGCTCGTCGATACCTCCCTCCCCGAGGACGACCTCTTCGCCGGCGTCCGAGAGAATTGATCCCATGACGTTTCCGACCACCATCCCCGGGGCTTCGGCATGGGGAACACCCGCTGCGGCGCATCTGGTCCCGCTCGCCAAGGAGCTGGACCAGAACAAGGTGACGCCCGGCGTCCTCGGCTTCATCGTCTTCGCCCTCATCGGTGGCGCGGTGTGGCTGCTGATGAAGAGCATGAACAAGCAGTTCAGGAAGATCGACTTCGAAGAGGCTCCGGCGGCCTCCGGCGCGGGTGACGCCGTGCCTGGGGCCCGCGGGGCCGAGTCCGACCAGGCGGCCGCCCCGACCCGGGACTGACCCACCGGGCCGGTCGCCGCCTGTCCGCCGGTGGACCACCGGCGGACCGGCTCGGCGACCGGTGGCTCGGCCGCGCCTCGCCACCCGCCGCCTGGTCCGGTGCAGGCCGGCCGATGGCCGGGGCCGCCGGATCTCGGACTCGTGGCGGCACCGCTCCGCGCAGGGACGCGCCTCGACGTGGAGCGGCGCCGGGCCGGGCGCCGGTCAGGTGTCGGGGAGCGACTGGCGAGAAGCCGGGACGCTGACACCCATCACCTCCCGGGAGTGGCGGTTCGGCACCATGCCGAGCCGCCATGCCTGCCAGCCGGTCTCCGGCTCCACACCCCGCTCCAGGATCAGCGTGTACGCCTCCGCGCAGTCCTCCAGTTTCGGGTCCCGTCTCTCGTGCGACTCCCGCAGGAGCTGGGCGAGCTCCTCCTGAGCCACCGCCGTGCCCACCACCGATCCGCCTGCCGAGGCGAACGGCAGCAGTGTGCAGCGCAGGAATCGGGACCAGTCATCGCCGCGCCGGTCGCCGTAACTCACGAACAGCCGCCCTGCCTCCTCCGCGAGGTCCAGCGCCTGCGCCGTCCGGCCGTTGCCCGCGTCGATCACGGCCAGCTCTATGCACGACCACGCCTCGCCGTGCGCGACGCCCACCCGGTGGAAGTCCTGCCGTGCGTCCTGCAGCAGCTGGCGGGCGAAACCGCTGTTGCGCAGGCTGCCCGTCTGGGCCGCCCGCTGGTCGCGGGTGACCCGCGCCGAGTGGTGCCGTGCGCACGCCAGCCCGTAGACGTCCCGCATACGGCTGAACATCGTGCGGGACCGCTCCAGCTCCCGCACCGCCGTATCGTGCTCACCCCGCTCCTCCAGGGCCTGGCCCAGGTAGTAGCGGGTCCAGGCCTCGCCTCGCGCGTCCTCGTTGTCACGGTGGCGGGAGAGCGCCTGCCGCAGCTGGTCCGCCGCGGTGGCAGCGTCGTCGTCCACCAGCCGGGCCCGGGCCAGCTGGGTCAGCGCCCAGGCCTCCCCTCGGGCGTCACGGGTGCTGCCGTACTCCTCCAGCGCCTGCCGCAGCTGCTGCTCCGCGGGCGAGACCTCGCCCATCCGCAGATACACCTGCCCGAGCTGGAAGTGTGCCCAGGCCTGGCCGTGCAGGCTCTCACTGCCCCGGTGCAGCTCCAGGGCCGTCTCCAGCATCTCCAGGGCTTCCGCTATCCCTGCCCGGTCGCGCTCCACCGCCGCCAGCGCGTGCAGAGTCCACGCACGGTCCCCGCGCAGTTCGTCGCCCGTCTGCATGTCCAGGGCGGCCCGGAGCTTCGCGGCGGCCTCGGGCAGATTGCCCTGGTGATGCAGGGTGATGCCGAGATCGCGCAGGGCCCTGGCCGCGCCCGACGGATGCTGCGCCTCGAAGTAGAGGTCCACCACCGACGACAGGGTCGTACGGGCCTTGTCCAGCTCACCGAGCTGGCGGGCCGCGACACCTGTGCGCCACTGCACCGACCGTACGAGCAGCCCCCGGTCGGCGGCCTCCGTCAGCTCGCTCAGCTCGCCCAGCCGGTAGAGATCGCCGCGCAGCAGGCAGTAGTCGCACAGCGCACCCAGCAGATGCAGGACCGCCGAGTGGTCCACGTCCTCCGCATGCCGGAGCGCCGCCGTGATGAAGCTCGACTCGTCGTCCAGCCAGCGCAGCGCCGCGTCGAGCGAGGTGAACCCGTGCGATCCGAACTGATCCGCGCGAGTCGACGTCTTGCCGTCGACCAGCCGGATCACCGAGTCGGCCAGCTCGGCATAGCTACGGATCAGCCGCTCCTGCGCCGCCGCGCGCTCCGCCGGGTCCTCCTCGTCCAGCAGCCGCGCGTGTGCGAAGGCGCGTACAAGGTCATGGAGCCGGTAGCGGGTGCCCCGGACATGCTCGATCAGCCCGGCTCGGGACAGGGCCGCGAGCCGGCGATCGGCCTCCTGCTCGTCGGTGGCCAGGAGCGCGGCCGCCGCAGCAGCACCCAAGCTGGCCCGCCCGGCCAGCGACAGCCGCCGCAGCAGTCTGCGGTCGCTGTCCGACTGGTCGGCATAGCGCAGGCTCAGCGCCCGCTCGACCGGGTCCACCGGGCCGTACGCCTCCAGATCGGCCGCCAGCCCGGTCGGCGTACGGGAGCCCAGTGAGGACCCCGCGACCCGCAACGCCAGCGGCAGCCCACCGCACAGCTCCCGGATCCTGTCCCCTGCCTCCAGGTCGTAGGGCCCCGTCGACTGCGGCTCCGCCACGGCACCCAGCAGCTCCTCGGCCCCGGCGGCGTCCAGCGGCTCGACCGGCATCTGATGGACCCGCGCCGGGACGTCCGGCGGCAGATCGAGCGGAGCCCCGGCGGTGACCAGCAGCAGACTGTCGGAGCGCTCCGGCAGCAGCACCCGCACCTGCTCCGGATCGGAGGCGTCGTCCAGAACGACCGTGACCGGCAGCCCCGTCACATGCTGGTGATAGAGCTCGCTCAACCGCCTGACCTGCTGCTCCTGGGAGGACCGCTCCCGGAAGAGCAGCTGTTCACGGGGTGCGCCGAGACGGTTGAGCAGATGCAGCAGGGCGTCCCGGGTGGGCAGCGGCACCTCCTCGGAGCTGCCCCCGCGCAGGTCCACCACACACGCCCCGCGGAACTGGTCACGCAGATGGTGCGCCGCCCGCACGGCCAGGGTGGTCCGGCCGGAACCCGGCGCACCGTGCAGCACCACCACCGTGGGCTTCGTCTCGGTGCTCGCCCGGGAGGCGTGCACCCACTGTGCGATCTGCAGGAGCTGTGGCCGCCGTCCGGCGAACGGGCCGTCCTCCTCCGGCAGATGGCCGAAGGACTGCTGGAGTACGCTCCGCCGCCGGGCCGCCGCGCTCTTGTCCCCGCCACGCAGCTGGGGCCCCCGCCCGCTCCTGCCGACCGGACCGCCCCGGCCCCGGCCCCGGCCCGGGGACGTGCCCGCGGCCACGCCGTCGCGCCGATTGACGGCGGCCAGCATCCGCTGCCGGTCCAGGAACGGCCGGATGCCCCGCACCTCCAGCGCCGTCAGCCACTCCAGTCTCAGCTGCTCCTCACCGCCCGGCCGGCCCCGCAGCCCCGCATCGCGGTGCGCCGAAGGCCAGTGCCCCACCGTGAGCTTGAGGACCGCGGCCGCGCTCCCCGCCACGACCACCGCCGCACCGGCCGCGAGGGCCGTGCCCGCCGACGTCCCGTACCCCAGGTCCGTACCGACGGCGGCCACCGCCGCCACCGCTGTGACCAGGGCCGGCGTGCCCAGCGCCGCACGCGAGAGCCGCGGGCCCGGCGGCCGCCTGCCCGCGGACTCCTCCAGCGCCCGCACATAAGCGCCGTACTCCTCGGCCGCCGACGCCGCCAGGTCGTCCAGCGCGTCACGCGCCCGCCCCAGCAGCACCGCCCCGTCCGTGCGCCCGCCCGAGCGCCGCACCTCCTCCTCGACGGCGCGCGCCAACAGCCGCTCCACTTCCGCCCGGTGGCTGTCCCGCAGAATCGCCAGTGAGCCCGGCATGGGCTTCCCCCTCCAGCAGCGAACGTCTCGTGCGCAAGTCTTCCGCGTCTACGGGATTTCCGTGAGCCCTGTGGATAACTCCCCCGAGCGGCTGAATGAGTCAGGATGGGTACATGCCGAACCGACTGGCCCATGAGACCTCCCCGTACCTGCTCCAGCACGCGGACAACCCGGTCGACTGGTGGCCGTGGTCGGAAGAGGCCTTCGCGGCGGCGCGACGGCGCGATGTGCCCGTGCTGCTCAGCGTCGGCTATTCCTCCTGCCACTGGTGCCATGTGATGGCGCACGAGTCCTTCGAGGACCCGGACTCCGCCGCCTATCTCAACGAGCATTTCGTGCCGGTCAAGGTGGACCGGGAAGAGCGGCCCGATGTCGACTCCGTCTATATGGAGGCGGTGCAGGCCGCCACCGGACAGGGCGGCTGGCCGATGACCGTCTTCCTCACCCCGGACGCCGAGCCCTTCTACTTCGGCACCTACTTCCCGCCCGAGCCGCGCCACGGAATGCCGTCCTTCCGGCAGATCCTCCAGGGCGTACGGTCCGCCTGGGACGACCGGCGTGACGAGGTCGGGGAGGTCGCGGGGAAGATCGCCCGCGATCTCGCCTCGCGCTCGCTCACACTCGGTGACACCGCCCCGCAGCCGCCCGGCGAGGACGATCTCCATGCGGCGCTGCTCGGCCTCACCCGCGACTACGACCCCACGCACGGCGGATTCGGCGGCGCGCCGAAGTTCCCGCCGTCCATGGTGCTCGAGTTCCTCTTGCGGCATCACGCCCGCACCGGCTCCGAGGGCGCGCTCCAGATGGCGCGGGACACCTGCGAGGCCATGGCGCGCGGTGGCATTTACGACCAGCTCGGCGGCGGCTTCGCCCGCTACGCCGTGGACCGCACCTTCACGGTTCCGCACTTCGAAAAGATGCTCTATGACAACGCCCTGCTGTGCCGGGTGTACGCGCATCTGTGGCGGGCCACCGGGTCGGATCTCGCACGCCGCGTGGCGCTGGAGACCGCGGACTTCATGGTGCGCGAACTGCGCACGCGGGAAGGCGGTTTCGCGTCCGCGCTCGACGCGGACAGCCCGGCGTTCGAGGGCGAGGCCGCCGGTTCGGGCAGGCACGTCGAAGGCGCGTACTACGTCTGGACGCCCGAGCAGTTGCGTGCGGCGCTCGGAGAGGAGGACGCGCGCCGGGCCGCCGCGTACTTCGGAGTGACCGAGGCCGGGACCTTCGAGGAGGGCGCCTCCGTGCTCCGGCTCGCGCGGCAGGGGGACGGGCACGACGCCGGAATGGACCGGATCAGGGAGCGGCTGCTGGCGGCCCGTGAGGAGCGGCCGCGACCGGGCCGCGATGACAAGATCGTCGCTGCCTGGAACGGGCTGGCCGTCGCGGCCCTCGCCGAGACCGGTGCGTACTTCGACCGGCCGGATCTGGTCGAGGCAGCCCTGGACGCCGCCGACCTGCTGGTACGCGTCCATATGGATCACCACGGTCGGCTCCACCGCACCTCCCGCGACGGCGCCGCGGGCAGCAACGCCGGGGTGCTGGAGGACTACGCCGATATCGCCGAGGGCTTCCTCGCGCTGTTCTCCGTCACGGGCGAGGGCGTGTGGGTGGAGTTCACGGGGCTGCTGCTCGACACCGTGCTCCGGCACTTCACGAGCGAGGACGGCTCGCTGTACGACACCGCCGACGATGGTGAGACGCTGATCCGCAGGCCCCAGGACCCGACCGACAACGCCACTCCGTCGGGCTGGACCGCCGCCGCCGGGGCCCTGCTCTCGTACGCCGCCCTCACGGGCAGCTTCCGGCACCGCGAGGCCGCCGAGCGGGCGCTGGGCGTCGTCAAGGCGCTGGGTCCGCGGGCTCCGCGCTTCGTCGGATGGGGGCTCGCGGTCGCCGAGGCGGCGCTGGACGGACCGCGTGAGGTGGCTGTCGTAGGGCCCGACAAGGACCCGGCCACCGCGGCTCTGCACCGTACGGCGCTCCTGGGCACGGCGCCCGGCGCCGCAGTCGCGGTCGGCGCACCGGGCGCGGAGGACGCCGCGGATGTACCGCTGCTGCGCGACCGCCCGCTGCTGGAGGGCCGCCCGGCGGCGTATGTGTGCCGCAATTTCACCTGTGACGCGCCGACCGCCGACCCGGGGGTGCTGGCCGAGAGGGTCGGGGCCGAGGCGGGCTGACGCGCAGGCGCGACCCGAGCCGGTGGGCGGATGTGGCGGCGGAGGGGGTACGTGCGAAGGCGGGTGCATGTGGAGGCCACGCTGCGCTGCCCGTGCTCAGGCCTCAGGCGCCTCCGCGTCCTGCTCACCCTCGGCCAGCCGGAGGGCCGCGGTGGGCGGTGCCGCGGCCGAGCGCCCACGCCGGCACGGAGGCGGGAAGCCCCTTGCGAGGCAGGAGCCGCGCGGAGGCGGGAGCCGTACGGAAGGCGGGGCCGTACGGAGGCGGGAGCCGCGTGAAAGCGGGAGCCGTACGGAGGCGGGACCGCATGGAGGCAAGGAGCCGCGCGAAGGCAGGGCGGCCCGCACCTCGGCAGGACGACGAGACGTGGCCGCGGCATCGAAGCCACGGCCACGGGACAGGTGCGTCCGCCATCACGCGTGCTGGTAGGCCACCAGGGAGATGCCGACGTAGTGCACGACGAACGCCGCGAGCGTGAGGGAGTGGAACACCTCGTGGAAGCCGAACCACCGGGGGGAGGGGTTCGGGCGCTGCATGCCGTAGATCACGCCGCCGGCGCTGTAGAGCAGCCCGCCGACGATCACGCAGACGAGCACCGCGATACCCCCCCTGTGCATGAAGTCGGGGAGGAAGAAGACCGCTGCCCAGCCCATCGCGATGTAACAGGGGGTGTAGAGCCACCGGGGCGCGCCCACCCAGAAGACCCGGAAGGCTATGCCCGCAATCGCGGCCACCCAGATGGCCCACAGCAGCGCCTGTCCCCGCCCGCCCGGGACCAGCAGCATCGTGAGCGGTGTATAGGTGCCGGCGATGATCAGAAAGATATTGGCGTGGTCCAGGCGCCGGAGCACCGCCGTCGTCCGCGGGCTCCAGCTGCCGCGGTGGTAGAGCGCGCTGATGCCGAAGAGCAGACACGCGGTCAGCGTGTAGATCGCACACGCGATACGGCCGCGGGTGCTGTCCGCGAGCGCTGTCAGGAAGACACCCGAGATGAGCACCGCCGGGAACATGCCCGCGTGCAGCCAGCCGCGCAGCCGTGGCTTGATGGGCAGCGGGAGATGCAGCTGCCGGGGGCCGGAGGCCTCGGTGACCTCGGTCCGTCGGCCGGCTGAGGTCGCGGTGGAGCCGGATGGGATGTCGTCGGGTGCGGCGTCGTCGGATGAGGCGTCGGGCGCGGCGGCATTCATACGGCAATGCTAGCTACGCGACCGTAAGTTACGGCGTGATACCGAGTGGTGATGCTCACGGGATCGCCCTCTGGACAGAATGGCGTCCGGGTCGGATGATCATATGAGTGCGGTCGGCACCGGATGAGCGGTCACGAAGCGTCCGGGTCGCAGCCCCCACGGGGCAACTACTTCAATAAGCGGACTCCTCCTGGCCTCCGGCACGGGGGAACCCCAGGGTCGGGGGTCCGTTCAACCCCTCAATATGTGACGCCGGAGCAGCGCGGTTCCGGCGGGACGGAGCGATCGTGGCGCGCAGCAATGCGGCTCCCACCACCCTCACCCACCACCAGGAACTGATCTCCTGGGTCGACGAGATCGCCGCACTCACCGAGCCTGCCCAGGTCGTGTGGTGCGACGGTTCCGAGGCCGAGTACGAGCGCCTGTGCGAGGAGCTCGTCGAGAAGGGCACCTTCAAGAAGCTCGATCCCGTCAAGCGCCCCAACTCGTACTACGCCGCCTCGGACCCGAGCGATGTGGCGCGTGTGGAGGACCGCACCTTCATCTGCTCCGAGAAGGAGGAGGACGCGGGCCCGACGAACCACTGGAAGCACCCCGACGAGATGCGGAAGATCTTCGCGGGGGACGGGGGCATCTTCAAGGGCTCCATGCGCGGCCGCACGATGTACGTGGTGCCGTTCTGCATGGGCCCGCTGGGCTCGCCGCTGTCCGCCATCGGTGTCGAGATCACCGACTCGGCGTACGTCGCCGTCGCGATGCGCACCATGACCCGTATGGGCCGGCCCGTCCTCGACGAGCTCGGCAGTGACGGCTTCTTCGTCAGGGCCGTCCACACCCTCGGCGCGCCGCTCGAGCCCGGTCAGGCCGATGTGCCGTGGCCCTGCAACAGCACCAAATACATCTCGCACTTCCCGGAGACCCGGGAGATCTGGTCGTACGGCTCCGGCTACGGCGGCAACGCCCTGCTCGGCAAGAAGTGCTACGCGCTGCGCATCGCCTCCGTCATGGCCCGTGACGAGGGCTGGCTCGCCGAGCACATGCTGATCCTCAAGCTCACCCCGCCGCGCGGCGAGTCCAAGTACGTGGCCGCGGCCTTCCCGTCCGCCTGTGGCAAGACCAACCTCGCGATGCTCGAGCCGACCATCCCCGGCTGGACGGTCGAGACCATCGGCGACGACATCGCCTGGATGCGGTTCGGCGAGGACGGCCGCCTCTACGCGATCAACCCTGAGGCCGGTTTCTTCGGTGTCGCACCGGGCACCGGCGAGCACACCAACGCCAACGCCATGAAGACCATGTGGGGCAACTCCGTCTTCACCAACGTCGCACTCACCGACGACGGCGATGTGTGGTGGGAGGGCATGACGGAGGAGCTCCCCGCTCATCTGACGGACTGGAAGGGCAACGACTGGACTCCGGCTTCGGAGACCCCGGCCGCGCACCCGAACGCCCGTTTCACCGTCCCGGCCGGGCAGTGCCCGATCATCGCGCCCGAGTGGGAGGACCCCAAGGGCGTGCCGATCTCGGCGATTCTCTTCGGCGGCCGCCGCGCCACCGCCGTCCCGCTGGTGACCGAGTCCTTCGACTGGCAGCACGGCGTCTTCCTCGGGGCCAACGTCGCCTCCGAGAAGACGGCCGCCGCCGAGGGCAAGGTCGGCGAGCTGCGCCGCGACCCGTTCGCCATGCTGCCGTTCTGCGGCTACAACATGGGCGACTACATGGGCCACTGGGTCAAGGTCGGCCGGCAGGCCGACGCGGACAAGCTGCCGAAGATCTACTACGTGAACTGGTTCCGCAAGGACGCGGACGGCCGGTTCGTGTGGCCGGGCTTCGGCGAGAACAGCCGTGTGCTCAAGTGGATCGTGGAGCGGCTGGAGGGCAAGGCCGAGGGCGTCGAGACGCCGATCGGCATCCTTCCGACGAAGGAGGCTCTCGACACCGACGGTCTCGACCTCGCCGACGCCGACCTCGACTTCCTGCTCACGGTCGACAAGGAGGTGTGGCGCGAGGAGGCCGCCCTGGTGCCCGAGCACCTCAACACGTTCGGTGACCACACGCCGAAGGAGCTGTGGGACGAGTACCGCGCCCTCGTCCAGCGGCTCGGCTGACGCTCCCCGGACGCCTTCCGGAAGGTGCCCCGGGTGTCGGAGACACCCGGGGCACCGCCCTTGCCTCGATCGCCTCGATGCCGTCGGTGCGCAGGCTCCCGCCTGTCGCGCTGACGGCATCGTCGTACGCCGGGG
>NZ_JBQQBW010000085.1:0-29271 GCF_052245415.1 Streptomyces sp. 8N706
TACATCGCCTCGTTCGTCGTCCACCGGAGGGGACACCGGCAACCGGGCAGGATGCTGGCGATCGCCGGGTACGGAGTCATGATCACCGGTGCTTATCTCGGCGGCCATCTGGCCTTCGTCAACGTGGTCAACGTCAACCGCACGGCATTCGAGGACAGGCCGGGGGAGTGGACCCCCGTGCTGCCCGACTCGGACCTGGCCGAGGGGGAGCACCGCAAGGTGCACGCCGGGGCCGCGCCGGTCCTCCTCCACCGCCTCGACGGGCAGGTGCTGGCTCTCTCCAGCACCTGCAGCCACATGGGAGGCCCGCTCGACCAGGGCGAGGTCGCGGACGGCTGCGTCACCTGCCCCTGGCACGGCAGCACCTTCCGCCTGGCGGACGGCGGGATCATCCGCGGTCCGGCCTCCACGCCCCAGCCCGCTTACGAAACCCGCCTCCACGACGGACAGATCGAGGTCCGCGCCCGCGAGGACTGAGACCCGTACGGGCCGTGGGCCAGGCCCGGCAGCGGGCATGACCGTCCCCGGCCGGGAGCGCCACCGGAGAGATGCGCGCTCGCACGGCGGACCGCCGCCGGGAGGCCCCGCACGCCATGAGACCTGAGACCGAGCACCGGCACAGCACCTGCGCCGTCCGCTGAGGCCCTCGGATGCGGATGTGGCGCACCTGCCGGACCAGCGGCGCACCGGGGCCGGGCCAGCGGCCCACCGGAGCTGGACAAGGAGACAGCACGATGCGCACCACACCCCCGGCGGGCGCCGCGGAGATCCTCTTCATCGGAAACGCCACCCTGCTCATCCGCTATGGCAGGCTCACTCTGCTGACCGATCCCAACTTCCTGCACCGGGGCCAGTACGCGTACCTCGGCAAGGGGCTCCTCTCCCGCCGTCTGACGGAACCGGCCATGACGGTCGGGGAACTGCCCGCGGACCTGGACGCCGTCGTCCTCTCGCATCTCCACGGTGATCATTGGGATCGCGTCGCGCGGCGCCATCTGCCCCGTTCGCTGCCGGTCATCACCACCCCGCATGCCTCCCGGCGCCTCCAGGCCCTGCACGGTTTCAGCCGTGCGACAGGGCTGCCGACCTGGGAAAACCATGTCCTCGTTCGCGAACGGACGCAGGTGCGCATCACCGCGCTTCCCGGGCGCCACGCCCCGGGCGCCTTTCAGGCTCTGCTGCCTCCGGTCATGGGCAGCTTGCTGGAGTTCGGCGAGCCCGGCGGCCCGGTACGGCTGCGCCTGTACCTCACCGGCGACACGCTGATGTTCCCCGGCATCCGGGAGATCGCCCGGCGTTGTCCGGACGTCCATGTGGCCGTGGTCCACCTCGGCGGCACGCGGCTCCCGGGCGGCCTCCTGGTGACCATGGACGCCGTCCAGGGCGCCGACCTGGTGCAGACGGTCGCCCCCCGCCGGATCCTGCCGGTGCACTACAACGACTACAGCGTCATGAAGTCGTCCCTCCGGGACTTCCACGAGGAGGCCCGGAGGCGGGGCTTCGCCGACGCGGTGCTGCACTGCCGGCACGGCGAGCGGGTCACCGTCAATGCCGACGGCCCCGTCACCGCGGCACCCGCGTCCGGGAAAGCCCCCTGAGCCGGACGGCACGAGCAGCGGCGCGGCGGTGGCATGGGACCGCGCCTGGCCCCGGCCCGCGACTCGCGCCGGGCCCACCGCCCTCCATTTGACCGTATCCCGGCCTGCCGGGGGCCCGTACGCAGCAGTGCCCTGACTCGACGCGCCGAGCGCCCGCCCCGCGCCTACTGTGGGAGGAGGCCCGGATACGCCGACGAGGAGGCTGCCGCACCAAGGCGCCCTCCCCGGAGAGAGGTGGCTGTTATGGGCGAACAGCTCAGCGGATCGACACAGCAGAGGGAATCCGGCGGACCTCGCACAACGGGGCAGGGCACCGAGGCGAAGGCCGGAGCGCCGCCCGCCGAACGCGGCAAAACCTCCATCGCCGACAATGTCGTCACGAAGATCGCCGGAATGGCGGCGCGCGAGGTGCCCGGCATCCATGCCCTGGGCGGTGGGATGGCCCGGACGCTCGGCGCGGTACGCGAGCGGGCTCCAGGCACTCGTCCGAGCGTCACCCAGGGCGTCAAGGCGGAGGTGGGTGAGCGTCAGACCGCCATCGACCTGGACGTGGTCGTCGAGTACGGAGTGGCCATCACCGATGTCGCCGCCGATGTGCGCGAGAACGTGATCTCCGCGCTGGAACGGATGACCGGCCTCGAAGTCGTGGAGGTCAACATCGCCGTCGACGACGTGCACCTCCCGGACGAGGAGGAGCCCGAGGAGACCCGGGTGCGGTAGCCGTCGCCCCCGCGTCCGCCGCCGGGCCACCCCGCCCTGACGCGTATGCGTACGCGTCAGGGCGCTCGGATCAGGGCGAGCCGAGTCCTCGGATCAGGGCCGGCCCCGGCCAACAGGCGCCGCAGCCCAGCCCAGGGCGTGTTTCAAAAGTCCCTCCCCCAGACTCCGTCCGGGTGCGGGTGCCCCCGGCCGAAGTCGGGCTCGTCCGAGTACTCCCCTGGCCTTCGGCATGGGGGACCCCCAGTAAGTACGAGGAGGACCTCCCCCAGCCTCCGGCGGGGGGTACCCCACCGCCATGCGATCGCACGCACCAGCCGCCGCCACCCCCGCCCTTCGGGCGGACGGCGCTACTTTCGCAACACGCCCCAGGGGGCTCAGGGCAGGGGGGTGCCTCCTGTCGCGTTGAGGATCTCCGCGGTGATGAAGCTCGCGTCCTGGGAGGCGAGGAAGACATACGCCGGAGCCATCTCGGCAGGCTGTGCGGGACGGCCCAGGGGCGCCTTGGCACCGAACCGGGAGGTGTCCGGCAGCGTGGCCGGGATGAGCGGTGTCCACACCGGGCCCGGCGCCACGGCGTTGACGCGGATCCCCCGCTCGGCGAGGTACTGCGCCAGCCCCTGGGTGAAGGTGACGATGGCGCCCTTGGTGGTGGCGTAGTCGAGCAGGTGGGGGCCGGGCTTGTAGGCCTGCACCGAGGTGGTGTTGATGATGCTGCCGCCCTCGGGGATATGCGGGAGGGCCATTTTGCTGAGCCAGAACATGCCGTACAGGTTGGTGCGCATCACGCGATCGAACTGCTCGGTCGTGATGCCCTCGATGCTGTCGGGCTGCGCCATCTGATAGGCCGCGTTGTTGACGAGGACATCGATCCGGCCGAACTCCCCTGCCGCCCGGTCGATGAGCCGTCGGCACTCGGCCTCGTCCCGGATGTCGCAGGACATGGCCACCGCCCGCCGGCCGGCCTCCTCGACGATACGAGCTGTCTCCCGGGCCTCCTTCTCCTCCTCGGCCAAGTAGCTGAACAGCACATCGGCGCCTTCGCGTGCGAAGGCCAGGGCCACCGCCCGGCCGATACCCGAGTCACCACCCGTGATGACGGTGCAGCGGTCCTGAAGGCGCCCGCTGCCGCGATAGGTCTCCTCGCCGTGGTCGGGGCGGGGCTCCATACGGTCGGTGTCACCGGGGTGCGGCTGGTCCTGCTGCGGGAATTCCGGCCGCGGATACCGCTCGACGGGATTCTGCTGATCGCGGTCGCTCATGGCCTGCACCTCCGGTCGCGGCTCCACGGATGGACGGCATCTCACGAGTGCCCGCCCGCCCTGGCCGGAAACGAGCTGCCGGACCGGGCGGCTGGAGGAGGCGGCGGAGAGGGGCCATCCGGTTTCCTCTCCGCCGCAGTGGTTACCCGGTGATCCGTAACGAGCCGGGCTGTCGGGACGGTGCCACCCACCGCGAGGAGAACGCGCATGTCTGATCTACGAGGGCTTTCCGCGGTCGTCACCGGCGGCTCCCGCGGACTCGGACTGCTCCTGGCCAGAGAGCTGGGCCGGCGCGGCAGCGATGTCACCGTGGCCGCCCGTGACCGTCACGAGCTGGAGGAGGCCGCCGAACTGCTCCGCAGGACCCACGGGGTCACCGTCCACACGGCGGTCTGCGACGTCCGCGATCAGAAGGCGGTGGACACCCTGATGGCCGAGGCGGCGGCGCGCGCGGGAGGTGTCGACATCGTCATCGGCAGCGCGGGGATCATCCAGGTGGGGCCGGTCGGGGCCGTCGGCGCCGAGGAGTTCCGCGACGCCATGGACACCATGTTCTTCGGCGCCCTCAACACCTCCCTTGCGGCGCTTCCCCACCTCCGCGAGAGCCGCGCCGGGGGCCGTCTCGCACTGATCGGGTCCATCGGCGGCCTGCTCGCCGTCCCGCACCTTCTGCCCTACTCCTGTGCGAAGGCGGCGGTCGCGACCCTCGCGGAGGGCCTGCACGAGGAACAGGCCCAGCAGGGTGTCAGCGTCACCGCCGTCCACCCCGGCCTCATGCGTACGGGATCCCATCTGCACGCGCGGTTCGCCGGTGACACCGACCGGGAGTTCGCGTGGTTCTCCGCCGTGGCCGGGCTGCCGCTGCTGTCGATGAATGCCGAGCGGGCCGCCGATCGCATCGTGGAGGCCATCGAACGGCGCCGGCCGCGGCTGATCCTCACCCCGGCGGCACGGGTCGCAGCCCGGGCGCACGGCCTCGCACCTGTACTCACCTCCCGGGTGAACTCCGCGGTCGCCCGGATCCTGCCCACAGGTGACGGTGCGTCGGGCGGCACCGTGGAGGGCTCGGCGGTCGCCCGCTCGGGGCGGGCCGCCCGAGCACGCCTGGTCAACCTGTGCAGCCGCCTGAACGAACGGGCCGCGCAGCGGCTCAACCAGTACAGCGCCTGACCTTCCCCACTCCGTCCATGGAGTGACGGCGTACTCCCGTATGGGCGTATTCCCGTTTCTGTCGCTGACCGGCGGGTACGGCCTGGCAGCCGAACGAGCGGGAACGCATCGTCGCGTCCGACCGCGCGCCCGCCCGCCGCATCGCCTTTCTGACGTCCCGCCGGGGGAGCCTTGGTGCCCGTACATGACCGCGTGTCCGATTCCGCCCGGCTTTTTGCCCAGGGGGTGTGGGAACGGACGGGGTGGCTCGCCGACGCGTCCACCGAGGGGGACCTGTCGGCCGCCCGGGCACAGATGGGGTTCTCGCTCGCGTGGCACATCGTGGTCGCCTGCCTCGGCGTCGGGCTGCCGCTGCTCACCCTGATCGCCGAGTGGCGGGGGTGGCGGACCGGCGAGCCGGCGCTCCGGCTCCTGGCGCGCCGCTGGGCCCGCGCCATGGGCGTGCTCTTCGCGGTCGGCGCGGTGTCGGGCACCATCCTCAGCTTTGAGATGGGACTGCTCTGGCCCGGCCTGATGGGTACCTACGGGCAGGTCCTCGGCCTTCCCTTCGCCCTTGAGGGCATTGCCTTCTTCATCGAGGCCATTTTCCTGGGGATCTATCTGTACGCCTGGGACCGCCTACCGCCCCGCCACCATCTGCTGACCGGTGTCCCGATCGTCGTCGCCGGGGTGGCCTCGGCCTTCTTCGTCGTCTGCGCCAACGCCTGGATGAACCAGCCGCGCGGCTTCGACCTGCGCGGCGGCCGGGTCGTCTCCGTCGATCCCTGGGCCGCCATGTTCAACCCCGCCAGTCCACCGCAGACCGTGCACATGATTCTGGCGGCGCTCATGGTGGCCTCGTTCCTGACCGCGAGTGTGTACGCCGTGGCGCTGCTGCGCGGCCGCGACGACCGTTATCACCGCGCGGGCTTCTTCATCCCCTTCATCCTCGGCGCCATTGCCACCCCCGCCCAGATCGTCGTGGGCGACTGGGCGGCACGCTTCGTGGCCGAGTACCAGCCCGCCAAGCTCGCCGCCATGGAAGGGGTCTACCGCACGAGCGATCACGTGCCGCTGACGGTCGGCGGCATCGCCGGGGACGGCGGGCTGCAGTACGGCGTCGAGATCCCCAACGGGCTGTCCCTGCTGATCGGGTACAGCCCCTCCACCGTCGTCCAGGGCCTGGAGGAGGTGCCGCGCGTCCAGTGGCCCGCCGTCACCACCGTGCACCTGGCCTTCGACGTCATGGTGGTCATCGGGATGTTCCTGCTCGCCATGGGCGCGTGGCTGCTGTGGGCAGGGTGGCGCCGGCGGCGGTCCGGCGCGGGCGATGTGCTGCGGATGCGCGGCATGCGGATCTTTCTGCGCCTGGCCGTCCTCACCGGCCCGGCGGCGGTCATCGCTCTGGAGTCCGGCTGGGTGGTCACCGAGATGGGCCGCCAGCCCTGGGTGGTCCAGGGCCTGATGACGGTGCGGCAGGCGGTGAACCCCGCCCCCGGCCTGGCCAACGGGTTGTGGCTCGTGCTGGTCGTCTACGCCGCGATGACCGTGGCGACCGTGTACGTGCTGCGTCGGCTCGCCCGTGAGCGGCCGGTGCCCATCGCACCGCAGGAAAGCGACGTCCGGGACCAGCCCGTGGCGTGAGTCCACCGGCCGAGGAAACAGGAGACCAGGATGCTCGCAGACGCGACGCTCGCCGTGATGTGGCTGGGGCTGACCTGCTACGCGCTGTTCGGCGGAGCCGACTTCGGCGCGGGTCTGTGGGACCTGCTGGCCGGCCGCAGCCGCAGCGGGATGCCGCGGCGCCGGCTCATCGAGCACACGATCGGACCCGTGTGGGAGGCGAACCACGTCTGGCTGATCTTTGTGATCGTCCTGCTCTGGGCGGGCTTCTCGCCCGTGTTCGCCGCCGTCCTCTCCACGCTCTACATCCCGCTGACTCTGGCCGCACTCGGCATCATCGCCCGCGGCGCGGCCTTCGCCTTCCGTAAAGCCAGCACCGAGCTGTGGCAACAGCGGCTGTTCGGCGCGTTCTTCGCGGTGTCCTCGGTCGTCACACCGTTCTTCCTGGGCACGGTCGCGGGGGGCGTCGCATCCGGGCGGGTACCGCCCGGGCTCGCCGCGGGAGACGTGATCACCAGCTGGCTCAACCCGACCTCCCTGCTCGGGGGCGTGCTGGCCGTCCTCACCTGCGGTCACCTCGCCGCTGTCTACCTCTGTGCCGACGCCGTACGGGACCGCGATCCCGGGCTCGCCCCATGGTTCCGGCGCCGCGCCCTGATCAGTGGCCTCGCGGCAGGCGCCGTCGCCCTCGCCGGGATCGCGATCCTGCACGCCGACGCACCGCGGCTCTTCCACGGCCTCACCCACCGCGCCCTGCCGCTGGTCGTGGCAAGCGCCTGCGCCGGGGTGGCGGCACTCGCCCTGCTGCGCCGGAGCCCTGTCGTCGCGCGGGTACTCGCCGCACTCGCCGTCGCGCTGATCCTGTGGGGGTGGGGAGCGGCGCAGTACCCGGCCATGCTCGTGCCCGACGTCACCGTGAGGGACGTGGCCTCGCAGGACTCGGTCCTCGCCGCCTGCCTGGTCAGCCTGGCCGTGGGAGGGGTCTTCCTCGTTCCCTCGCTGTGGTGGCTCTACTCGATCTTCCAGCGCGGCGCGGTGTCCGAGGACGCCGGGTGAGGCCGGCGATGAGTTTCCGCCCGGCGACCGGTCTGGTGGGGAGGACAACATGACGGGAGGCCGACGTTGGCGGGTTGCGACCAGCCGCCGGGGAGCCCCGCGGGTGCGCCCGGGCGCCACCGGGCGGCCGGAGAAGCGGCCACGATCGTTGTGGTCCTCGCCCCTCCCCTCAGGCGTGCCGACCTTCCCCGGCAGTGCGAGCGGCTGCGTACGCTGCTGCACGACGCGCACGCCGGCCCGGTGACCGTGGACGTGGGCGCGCTCACCGACCCGGACGTGCTCACCATCGAGGCCTTGGCCAGGCTGGAGCTCACCGCTCGCCGGCTCGGGCACCGCGTACGGCTGCGCCACGCGTGTGAGGCACTGCGGGACCTCCTCGACTTCGCGGGACTGGGCGACGTCCTGCCGACGCTCGCGGAGCCGGCGACGCCTGCCGCGCCGACGCAAGCGGAGCAGGCACTCCCCGGGCCGGCGCCTGCCGCGATGCCCGTGGAGCAGGCGGCCCCTGGGCCGGCACCCACCGGGCTACGACGCGAGCCGCGGGGGGAGACCGAAGAGCGGGAAGAGCCGTGCGGTGTCGAGGAAGGAATTGAGCCCGACGATACGGTCCCCTGACACCTCGATGACCTGCAGCGCCCACGGTTCGTAACCGCCGTCCGCGCCGCGCCGGTACTGCCCGAACCCCGCGGAGCCGTTCGCGACCACCGGGACCAGACGCGAGCCCCGGCAGCCGATACCGGTACCGAGCATCCACCCCCGTATCTCGTCCGGGCCGCGGAGCCACAGGGCGTAGGGCGGCATGGACAGCGTGGCGTCCTCGCGCAGCAGCGCGGTGAGGGAGTCGAGGTCGTAGCGCTCGAAGGCGTCGACATAGCGGGCGAGCAGCTTCCGCTGCGCGTCGTCCATCGGCTGCTCCGGGTCCCTGACGGTGATCTCGCCGTCCGCGAGCGTCGCCCGCGCCCGCTGGAGCGCGCTGTTGACCGACGCGACCGTGGTGTCGAGCAGTTCGGCGACCTCGCTCGCCTTCCAGGCCAGCACCTCCCGCAGGATCAGTACGGCACGCTGCCGCGGAGGAAGGTGCTGCAGAGCCGCCACGAACGCCAGCCGGACCGACTCCCGGGCCACGGCCAGCTCGGCAGGGTCACCCCCGGCCGGCAGGGTACGGCTGTCGGGCATCGGCTCGATCCACGTGACCTCCGGCCTCGCCGCGCCCAGGGGCGAACCCGAGGTCGACGGCGAGGAGAGGTCCATGGGGCGCGCCCGGCGCTGTCTTCCGTTCAGCATGTCCAGACACACATTCGTCGCGATCCGGTACAGCCACGACCGCAGAGCCGCCCGGCCCTCGAAGCGGTCGAAGCTGCGCCACGCCCGCACCATGGTGTCCTGAACGGCGTCCTCGGCCTCGAACGCCGAGCCCAGCATCCGGTAGCAGTAGCCGGTCAGCTCCGCGCGATGCTGCTCCAGCCGGAGATCCACATCCTCGGGGCCCTTCGCCCCGCGCACCGCCGTACGTCCCGCTCCGTCCGTTGCTGCGAGATCACTCATCGAACACCCCTGATCGGCCTTGTGGATCAGCACGGGAGCGCTACGACGGCCCCCGCGGCCCGTCTCCTGCTCACCTCCGTGGCCTTGAGGCCGGGATACGGCGGAAGGTGCATTCGGACACGGGCTCCCGATCTGACATTCAACTCCGCTGCTCTGACATTCAACCCCGGTGGGCGCCGATCCGCCATCGAGGTGGCACGCGCCGAACAGCGGAACGCCCGGCCGGCTCCTCGAGCCGGGCGGGCGTCCGGGGCCGGGCGGTGGGGCTCAGGGCTGCTCCTGGACGGCGGCCGGGTCCATGTACAGAACCTCCCAGAGGTGCCCGTCGGGGTCCTGGAAGCTCCGTACGTACATGAAGCCCTCGTCCATGGGCTCGTTCGCCGGAAGCCCGCCCGTCGACAGCGCCTTGTCGACGAGCTCGTCGACCCGCTGTCTGCTCTCGACGCCCAGAGCCACGATGGCCTCCGTGGTCTTGGTGGCGTCGGCGACCTCCTTCTTGGTGAAGGACTTGAAGAACGGCTCCACCAGGAGCATGGCGTAGATGTCGTCACTGATGACCAGGCATGCGGCGTTCTCGTCCGTGAACTGCGGATTGAAGGAGTAGCCGAGCCCGGTGAAGAACTCGACGGACCGGCCGAGGTCCTTCACGGGGAGGTTGACAAAGATCTTTGTGGACATGAGTCGTCTCATCTCTCTCGTCGCGCGCCCGCCCGGTTTCCGGAGCCCGGATTCCCGGAGCTCCGGCGGTGCTCGGGGGCTTGTGCTGTGGCTCTTCGGAAAGTAGACCCGGCGGCCGCCCGGAACTCATCGGTGCCCGGCCGGCGGGTCGCGTGGAGAAGCGGCGGTGGGGCCGTGGGCCGCGTCGCGCCCGCCCCGGACGCTCCTTCCGGTCGTTTCCGCTTCCGGCGCGCGGGGCACCCGAGGGCGAGAGACGGCACCAGTCAACGACACACGCCCTGGGAGTCACCGTGGCCGACATCTCCGAGCTGGAGCTCGATGTGCTCTGGGACGAGTTTCACCGGGTGGTGAATATGACCTCCACCGAGCTGGCGGCGTGGCTGTCGACGGACGTGGCGACGGAGCGGGCCGAGGAGCTGCCGGACGAGGCATCCGGCCGTGAGGACGGCCATCAGGTGCTGGCGCTCCTCCAGAAGCGGCGGATGGATCTCACCAACGACGACGTACGGCTGATGCTCAGAGTGGTGGACACGGTCGAGGAGCAGGGCGACGGCCCGGCCGGACAGGGGGAGGGAGGCGACAGGGGAGAGGACAGCCCGTGGCGCCGTCGGCTCATGCTGCTGGGGCACGACCCGCTGAAACCCGCGTAGGGCCGGACCCGGACCGCCCCCGGGGGAAGGTGATACGGATGAGCGACGCCACACGCGTCCTGCTCACCGGCTGGTTCAGCTTCGTGCACGGCGAAGTCACCGCGGGGGACGTGCTCGCCGCGGAAGCCGTGGAACGCGCCCTGACCGATGCTGCGATCGACTACCGGACGGCCTGGTCACCGGTGTTCAGGCCGGACGCCCTCCCGCTGGACGGCGCGGACCCCGCGCACTACTCACATGTCGTCTTCGTCTGCGGTCCGGTCCACTCCCGCTCCCGGCACCGGGATGCCCCGGCCCCGCTCCTCGAACTGCACCGCCGCTTCGCCCGGTGCCGCCGGATCGCCGTGGGCGTATCCGTACCCGACCCGGAGGACCCGGCGGCCGCCCTCTTCGATGTGCTGCTCCCCAGGGACGGCGCCGGGCCCACCCCGTCCCGGCCCGATCTCAGCGTGGGTGCGGCTCCCCGTCCGCTCCCGCTCGTCGGCGTCGTCCTGACAGGACAGCAGCGGGAATACGGGCACCGCCGCCGGCACGAGGAGATCGGCCGGGCGCTCGACCCATGGCTCCGCGGTCTCGATGCCGCCCTGTTGCCGCTCGACACCCGCCTGGACAGCCACGACTGGCGGCTGGCATCGACTCCCGATCAGCTCCACTCCGTCCTCGCCCGGCTCGACGCGCTGATCACGACGCGGCTGCACGGCCTGGTGCTCGCCCTCCGGGCGGGAGTCCCCGCCCTGGCCATCGACCCCGTCGACGAGGGAGCCAAGGTCACGGCGCAGGCGGACGTCCTCGGCTGGCCGTGTGTGCTCTCGCCCGGCCAGGTCGGGCCGGACGTACTGGACCGCTCTCTCGCCTGGTGTCTTTCGGCGGCGGGCCGTGAACACGCACACCTCTGCCGCACCCGGGCCACGACGGCGCCGTCCGGCGGTGACACGCTGACGGAACTGCTCACCCACCTGAGGTGAGCCGTTCGTCCTGGCCGGTGGGACCCTGGAGACATGGGGCAGGAAGCCCCCGGGGCTCAGCCGTACGTCCCGCCGGTCGCGCTGAGGAGGGAACTGCTGATGAAGGCCGGAATTCACCCGTCGTACCACCCGGTCGTCTTCCGGGACCGGGCGGCGGGCTTCTCTTTCCTCACCCGTTCGACGGCGACCAGCGACAGGACGGTCGAGTGGGAGGACGGCAACACCTACCCCGTCGTCGACGTCGAGATCTCCTCCGCGAGTCACCCCTTCTACACCGGAACGGCACGGGTCATGGACACCGCCGGACGCGTCGAGCGTTTCGAGCGCCGCTACGGCGAAGGCAAGAAAGGCTGACGCTTGCGCAACGGTCGGCCCGGCCGTGTCCGCGGTCTACGACTCGAGGTCGAACGAGCCGTACGTCGGCTTGCCGCCGGGCCGGTAGGTGTGGACCGCGACGCCGGCGCCGGTCGTCTTCGTGTCGACGAGCCGCAGAGCCGTCGGCACGGTCCCTTCCGGGAAGAGACGCTTCCCGGTGCCGAGCACCACCGGGTAGAACCACAGGCGGTACTCGTCCACGAGGCCATGCTGTGTCAGGGAATGGGCGAGGTCGCCACTGCCGTGGACCTGCAGTTCCCCATCCGTCCGCTCCTTCAGCCGGCCGACCTCCTCCGCGGCGTCTCCGGCGAGCAGGGTGGAGTTGTTCCACTCCACGGTCTTCAGGGACCGCGAGGCGACGTACTTGGGGGAGGAGTTCAGCTTGGCAGCGATCGGGTCGTCCTCGCCGCTGACGTGTGGCCAGTAGGCGGCGAAGATCTCATAGGTCTTGCGTCCCAGGAGGAAACCGTCAGCCGCGTTCATCCAGTCGACGACGATGCGCATCATGTCGTCATCGGCATACGGGACCAGCCAACCGCCGTGCTCGAACCCTCCGCTCCGGTCCTCATCGGGGCCGCCCGGAGCCTGCATGACCCCGTCCAGCGTCAGAAACGTCGTCACCACCAGTGTGCTCATCGCTTGCTCCATTCCGTGGATCGCCGGGGTACGTACCTCTGTGCAGACTCCGCCGCGCGCAGGAACTCATCGCTCCGGGCGTGGGCACCGCCGCGGCGAGGGGCCGTCCGAGGCTCCACTCTCACCGCATCCCCGTAGTTCGTCGCCACGCCATGCCGGTCGCCGGACCATTCCCCGGGCGCGGACACCGCGCCGGCGTACGAGGCTCACCCATGCGCCGCGGCCCACGGAGCGGATGGGCGCCGTTCGCGCCGGATACCGGGGCCGGTGAACCGGGCGGGCCGCATACCCGTACCACTCCTTGTGCGTCCGCGCCCCGGGCGGGCGGCATCCTGCCCCGACACATGGAGGAACAGCCCATGAACGACCCGAGCAGCCTTCCCCTCCAAGCCCTTCCGGACGGGGAGGCCGAACTACGCCTGGTGCTCCAGCTGCGCTGGGAGGATGTGGCCGCACTGGGCCAGGAGGCCGGCCGGCTGGCCGCCCACCTGCAGCGTCCGGTCAGTCTCGACGAGGCCGCGAGCCATCGGCTGCGCACCCGCTCCGCGGCCCATGCGAGGCCCGCGCAGGAGCGGGGCCAGCCGCCGGTTCCCCCCTCCCCACCGGCCACCACGACCACGGGCCACTCACCCATCGAGCAGGCCCGACAGGCGATCGAGAAGATCAACGGCAATGGCCATGCCTCGTCCCCGACGGCCTCTGCCGCCTCCGCGGCACCGCAGGCCGACACCCGGGCGACGGTGGAACGCTCCAACGGCACGCACCGCCCGTGAGCCGAGGTTCAGGCAGTCCCGCCGTAGGCCCGAGACCCCGGCAGCCCCGGTCGAAGCCCGAGGCCGTGGCAGCGTCGGTTGACGCCGGACACCAGGGCAAGCCCCGCCGGGGGACTCCCCAGGCCCCGGGTGCCCCAGCCGGCGGTGGACCCGTCATACCTCGCCCTGCGTCATGCCTCGCAGTGGGGGAGCCCGCCGCAGAGAGTGATCATCTCCTCGAAGGCCGACTGCACGTCCAGCGGCGCGGCGGGCGGGAGGCCCGACTCCTCCGCGTAGGCCCGGATGAGGTTGCACACCAGCCGCTCGGAGTCCAGCAGTTGGGCATACGGCCCCAGGTCGGCCGATCGTGCGAGCTCCAGCGGGGTGAGTCCGTCGGCGAGCCCCGAGCGGGCGAGGCCGCGCACCCAGCGCAGGTAGTCCGCGTTCATGTCCAGCAGGTCGGGTCCTCCCGCCGGGCCGTGTCCCGGTACGACGTGCAACGGCTCCAGCGCGCGCAGCCGGTCCAGTACCTGGAGCGATCCGGTCAGCGATCCCATGAGGACGAAGGGCGTCGAACCGGAGAAGACCAGGTCGCCGGTGAAGAGGACACGGTGGTCGGGCAGCCACACCACGACATCCCCCGCGGTGTGCCCCGGCCCGATGTGCAGCAGCTGGACCCGTAGTCCGTCGGTGGACAGCGTCATACGGTCGCTGAAGGTGACCCGGGGCAGACTCAGTTCTATACGGCCCCAGTCGACGCCGGGCCACAGACCCTGCAGTGCCATGCCGTGCTCGGCCATCTCGGCTGCCGCCTGCTCATGGGCCACGACGGTGGCGCTGTCCGCGAAGAGGTAGTTGCCGAAGGTGTGGTCGCCATGGCTGTGCGTGTTGACCACAACGGTGACCGGTCGGGCGCTGAGGGCCTGGACCGTCTGCCGGAGCATGCGAGCACGCGCCTCGGTGGCGGCGGTGTCCACCACCACGACGCCGTCCTTGGCGAGCAGGATGCCGGCGTTGTTCAGGCACCATCCACCGTTCGGCTGGAGGTAGGCGTAGACGCCTTCCTCGACCTCCCTGACCTCGTGCAGCGGTGGCGGCGCGGGGCTCCGCGTGCCTTCGTCCGTGCCTGTGCCCGTGCCCATGTCCGTGTCCGTGGGCGACATGTCACGCCTCCCGGCCCGCGTGACCCACGACGCGCCGTTGCCGGTGTCGACGGGCGGTGCCAGGCCGGCCCAGGGACCGGGAACCCTGACGGAGCTCCCCGTGTGCATGAGCAACGATGATCACGATCTGTCTCCTCCTGCATGGCCTCCGATGGCTCCCGGCAGCATGTCAGCGGCCACTACAGAAGCGCTCAAGGACGTGAACGCAACACTCCGTCTCGAAGCTGCCCGCGTCGGGTCCAGGAATGACGAATGAATATCGAAAACGGGTTTGGATTTTAAGATACACCACTATCGGGGTTATCCTTCATCGCCGCGGGCACTGATGGAATACATCGTTCCAAATTTTACTCCGGCCTAACATCGGCTTAAATCGCCGTTCTGCGTAAAATGCCCGATGGGGCTTGACATGACTTGTGGTGCTGCCGATAGGATCCAGACGAAACGGTCTGCAAAAACGCTTCGATGGTGGCCCGCGCAAACGTCTTCGGTCTCTGCACGTCGAACAGCTCATTATCCGCGACCGATCGGGGCAGCTGTTGATTCTGTACGGCGGTATGTACGCGTCCCCTCAACTTCTTCGATTTCCGCAGGTGGGCGTGGCGCAAGCGTATCTCGGGGGGAGAATGCGTTGATGGACATCGGAATCCTAGGGCCATTGGCTGTGCGGTCCACCGGCGGAGAAGCGGTGCCGACAGCACCGAAGCCGCGGCAGTTGCTCGCACTGCTGGCCGCGCGCGTGGGCCAGGTGGTCCCCGTCGATCTTCTGGTGGACGAGTTGTGGGAGAGTGATCCGCCGGCCAGTGCCGTGACCACCGTACAGACCTATATCGTGCTCCTTCGGCGCTCACTGGCCAGGGCTTTGCAGGTCAGCACGGCAGAAGTGGCCCAGGATGTGCTGCCCTTCACGGGGTGGGGATACCGTCTGGTGGCGGACCCGGGAAGCCTGGACGCGACGGTGTTCGCGCGGGAAGCGGAACTGGGCCGGCGCGCGCTGGTGAACGGCGAGAACGACAAGGCCTCCCTGTTGCTGCGCCGGGCCCTGCGGGTCTGGCGCGGTCCCGTTTTGGCCGACGTCCGGGTCGGACCGCAGCTGCTGGCGCACCGTACCAGCCTTGAGGAAAACCGCCTGAGCGTGATCGAACAGAGAGTGGAGTCGGACCTTCGGCTCGGCCATCACCATGAATTGATCGCCGAACTGTCGGGGCTGGTCGTGCAATATCCGCTGCATGAGAATCTCTATTCACTCTTTATTATCTCACTCTATCGCGCGGGGCGTCCGGCGCAAGCCCTTAATGCGTTCCGAATGTTGCGGAATAATCTGCGGGAAGAATTGGGAATTGATCCCTCCCCGCGGGTGCGTAATCTGCAGCAAGCCATACTCACCGCAGATCCTTCGCTGGAGTCGAAGAACCGGTCTAGACTGTTTCTGCTGGAGCTGGGATCCTCCGGCCACGTGGCCTAGCCAGGTGGCTCAGGAACCAGAGACGACAGGGGCGGCCCGGGACTGGGTGATTCCAGTCCCGGGCCGCCCTTTCGTGCGGTGCCTCGCCCCGGTACGGACGGCCTCCAGGGGGTACGGCTGCCGCGTCCCCTGGGGCTGTGATTTGCTGCGAAGGCCTCCGCACCGCCTGAAGTGGGCGCGGCCCCGATCGGAGAACGCCCCGACGAACCGGACAGGCGGCGTCCGTGGACCAAGCGCGGCCTATGCCCTGGCGAGGACCTCGGCGAAGTCGAAACCGAGATCATCGAGAATCGTCTGAACGGCGGCGCGCGCTCCTCCGGTGACTCCGGAGCCCGGGTGCGTGGACGGCCCCACCAGATAGAAGCCCTCCGCCGGCAGCCGGTATCCCATGTTGGGCATGGGCCGGTACCCCATGAACTGGAACAGCTGCGACCCGAAGTGCCCCGGGTCGCCCTGGGGCCATGAGGCGTTGAACCGTTCCCCGTCCGCCGGGCTCTCGATCACTCTGCCGAGGACCTTGTCGGGGCCCATGTTCGTGGTCAGCCCGCAGAACGTGTCGAAGACCCGGTCGAAGAGCTCTTCCTTGCGTTCGTCCCAGTTCCCCTCCGCCAGCCGCAGAGGTGCGTAGCTCAGCAGGTAGAGAGTGTGCCGACCGGAGGGTGCGCGCGTCGGGTCCCAGGCGCTCGCCACCGCGATGCTCGGAATGTTGCTGATCGGGACGCCGTACTTCAGACCGTCGAAGGTCTGCGTCAGCTCGGGCAACGGCACCGCGATCTCCTGGAAGCCCGCGCTGCCCACCTCGGGGCCCGCCTTGAAGACCGGCGCTTCGCTCAGCGCGATGTGCCCGGTCAGCAGGGTGAAGCCGACGGGCTTGATCCGGTTCACCTTGCGTTCCCACTCGGCCCCGAAACGGTGGTCGACCATGGCGGGAAGCTGCTTGATGTTCAGATCGGCCACCACGGCGCGCCGCGCCTCGATCCGTTCCCCCGACGCAAGGACGACACCGGTGACGCGGTCGCCGGTGAAGAGGAACTGCTCGACCGGTGCGTTGGTCCGGATGGTTCCGCCCCACTCCTGCACCGCGCCGACCAGCGCGGTCGTGAGTGAGCCGGAACCGCCGACGGCGTAGCCGAGGCCGTAGCGGTGGATGGTCGGCACCATCATCAGCAGGAACGCCCCGGTGCCGCCCTCCTCCGGGGCGGCCAGGATTTCCGACACCCACCGGGCGAGCGCCGCCCGGACCTTCGAAGACTCGAACCATTCGTTGATGACGTCCAGATAGCTCATCAGCAGCATCCGGAGCATCTCCTGGCCGACCTCGCTCTGGTCGAGCTGAGCGAAGAAGGCGCCGAGTGGGGGAGGGGGCGAGAACAGGCCGTCCATCAGCATGTCCAGGAGACGGTCCGCGAACTCATGGAAACGCAGATAGTTCTCCGCGTCCCGCGGCGAAATCCTGGCGATGGTCTCCGCCGTTTTGTTCACGTCCCGGTAGAAGGCGATGTAGTCCCCGTCCGGGAAGGTGACCGCGATGCTCGGGTCCGGGAAGACGTACTCGAGGCCGTGCTTCGAGAGCAGGCCCAGCTCGTCGTCGCGGATCAGCGGATTGCCCTGGATGAAGATATGGGCGATCGCATGAAGGTCGTGGTGGAACCCCGGCAGGGTCGCCTCACGAGTGATCACACCACCACCGACGTAGTCCTTCGCCTCCAGGACCAGCACGTCCAGTCCCGCCTTGGCGAGGTACGCGGCCGCGGTGAGGCCGTTGTAGCCGCCGCCGACGGTCACGACGTCATACTGCGTCATGGGCTTCCCCGTTGCGTTCGGTGTGGCGAGCGGGGGCGGAGCCGCCGCGGTCGCGCTGATAGCCGCCGTCGATGTCCCAGACCGATCCGGTCACATAGCCGCTGACGTCACTGTCGAGCAGGGTCAGAACAGGCCGGGCGATCTCGTCCGCGGTGGCGATCCGCTTGATGAGGTTCGTCGCGATCACGGCGTCCTCCAGACCCGGTATGGCGTCGGCTCCCGCACGCAGTCCGGGTGTGTCGGTGATGCCCGCGCACACGGCGTTGACCCGGGTGCCCTGCGGCGCCAGTTCGATCGCCCAGGTCGGGACGAGGTAGTGGAGGGCCGCCTTGGTGGCCCCGTAGATCCCCATCCCGGCGGCGGGCTGACGGCCGATGGATGAGGAGATGACGACGACGGAGGCCTCGTCGCGCGCGGCCAGCGCCGGGACCGCCGCGTTCATCAACGCGATGGTCCCCCGGAGATTGACCATGATGACCCGGTCGACCTCGCTCATCGGTTGCTGCGCGAGCAGGCCCGGGATGAGGATTCCGGCGTTGCAGACGACCAGGTCCACACCGCCGTGCACACCGACCGTGTGCTCGACGGCGCGTTCCGCGGTCCCCGTGTCCGCCATGTCACCGGCGACATACGACGCCGACGGGCCGAGCCGCTGAGCGGCAGCGGCCAGCGGGCCCTCCCGCCGAGTCGTCAGCACGACCTGCGCGCCCGCGGCCACCAGTGCTTCGGCGATGGAGAATCCGATTCCCTCGCTCGCCCCCGTGACGAGGGCGGTTCTTCCCTTGATGGCCATCTCAGCCGGCCCTCCGTGGCAGTGGGATCCGCGGGCGTGCGGCCAGGGCGGCGGCGCCATGAGCGGCGTACGCGACGTTGGTCACGGCGGTGGCGGATATGACGGATATCTGATGCTGCATGGGATTCTCATCTCCTTCACTGAGGCGGCCTCTCTCCGGTGACGGTGTGATGGAGGAGGCCGGTAGGGGGGTGGGTTCCGACAGGGCCGAGTACGCGGACCGGCCCCTCAGCCGTGACTGCCCGAGGGCCTCGGGCACATCCGCCCGAGGCGGGAGCGCGGCCGGCGGAGCCGGCCGATGCTCATCACAACTGGGCTGTCGCGGAGGTCTGTTGGTTGCGACGCCGGGACGCGCCGGAAAGGAGCCTCCCATCGCGCACGTTGAGCCCCAGAAGCGTGATGTTCACCGCGCCGCCGATCAGTTCGACGATCTGGACGATGGTGAAGGTCGTACCGAAGTCGCCGTCGGCAGCCAGGGACTGCAGGACGACGGCGCAGGGCACGAGGACCGCGATCCCGATCGCCGCGGCCGCCGCCATACGTCGTTGCTTACGGCGGATCAGCGGGGCGGTACGGCCCCGGACCAGGGAGCGCCCGGTGCCGCCGGCGACCATCATGCTGGGCACCAGGACGAACAGCGCGATGACAATGCCCGTCTTGACGAACGCCACGGCCCGTTCCCCGCCAATGATCTCGACCGTCACCGATGCGGTGAAGAAGAGCGAGATCAGCGTCAGGGCGAGAAATCCGGCAATGGCGTGGATTCGGGTTTTCACGATTCTCTCTCCTCATTCCCGTCCTTGCGGAGACGGGGTCGGTCGCTCATGGAGATATCGACGAGGCCCCCGAGGCGGTGGGAGTCAAGGACGTTCGACCGACTCCACATTCTTGATGACGAGCGTGATGGCACGCATGAGGACGGCGAGCTCCGAGGCGTCGAGACCCTGGATCGCCCGGTGGTTCACGTCGTGGGCGACATCGATCAGGGAGTTCTGGATCTCACGGGCGCGCTCGGTCAGCATCACCCGCGCCTGACGTCCGTCGCGCGGATCGGGGACACGGCGGACGAGTCCGTCGCGCTCCATCCGGCGCAGGGTGTTCGCCATGGTCGGTTGCTCGATCTGCACGCGGTCGCAGAGTTCCCGCTGCGTCAGGCCGTCCTGTTCGTAGAGGGCGAGCAAGGGCGCGAACTGCCCGGGGACCACCCCGTACTCCTCGATCCGTACGCGAAGGGCCCGTTCCAGCAGTCGCGCGAGGTGGTTGACCTGGTATCCCAGTGATTCCTCCCGCACGAGATGCTTCGGCGTGCCGACGGGTTCCGCCGCGGGCTCGCTGGTCACGGCCACCTCCGCGCTTGTATAGCTTGCTATATATTTTTGCATAGCTTGCTATACAGGTCAAGGCGGGAAGACCGCCGTGGCGAAGACGGGCGGCCGGATCCCGGCCGCCCCGTCGTCGGCGCCACGCGGGGCCCCGACGACAGGGCGGAGGGTCGCAGCGCGAGGCCGGCGGCGGGGCGGAGGGTCACGGCGCGGGGTGGTGCGGGCGGCGTACCGCTGGTGTCAGCGCCGCACCACGTCGAGCTGCTCGGCCATCCAGTCGCTGAAGCGCGGGATGAAGTCACCGAAGTAGTTGGTCGCGACGTGGCGCTCCCGCGGATAGCGGATCAGCTCGGTCTCCCCGGCCGCCCACTCCAGCATCCGCTCGCAGGACTCCATCGGGATGATCGTGTCGAGCTCGCCGTGGATGGCGAGCAGCGGAATCTTCAGCGGCGGAATGCCCCGCAGATTGATCGACGTCCGGGCGAGCTCCCCCATGGCGGTGTCGTCGGCCGCGTCGAAGACGAACCGGAAGTCCTTCTTCACCATCAGGTTGACGTCGTCGTAGTTGTCGAGGTCGAAGCCGCCGGAGAGGTTGACGCACGCCCGGAAGCCGGGGACGGTGGCGGCGGCGCGTGCGGCGAGGTAGCCGCCGAAGCTCACACCGAAGATCCCCACGCGGTTCTCGTCCACCTCCGGCCGCTCCACCACCTGCGCCATCACGGAGGCGACCACCCGCTCGAAGTCGGTGACCATCGGCTTCCTGCCGATGTGCACTCCCTGGCCCGGACCGTCGAAGACCACCACGCCCATGCCGCGCGCGATGAACTCGCGGGCGAAGGCGTAGAGTTCGACCTCCTTGGCCGAGTCGAGCCCGTTGATGAGCACCACGAACGGCCAGGGGCCCTCGCCGCGCGGCGTCATGATGTACCCGGGCAGGTCATCCCCGTCGTGGGCAATGGTGAGCGGGATCACGACCTCGTGCAGATACGGGATGCCGCGCAGGAAGACCTCGGTGACCCGGTCCCGGCTCGTCTGCTTGGCCTGCGGGTCGTCGAAGTAGAAGAACTCCGCGTAGTGGTGGCAGGCGGCGGCCTTCTGGTTGGCGATACGGCCGGTCTCCAGATGACCGGCCGCGAAGGACTCCGCCGCGCGGCCCTCGTAGTGCACCCCGAGCGCGGACCACCGCCGGTGCCAGTCGGACCAGTCCTCATGGGTGCTCTCCTTGCGCAGGTCCTTGAGCACCATGGTGATGTCGCCCCAGTCGAGCCCTGCCAGCCCGAGCCGGCTGAAGAACAGCTCGCAGTTCTCGAACGTCTCCGCCGAGATGCCGTTCTCCGCCGTCCGCGGCCCCCAGGCGTCACGCAGACCGTCGGCGTCCGTGTCACCCGCCGCGATGTCCTGGCCGTCCTCGAGCCACTCCTTGAGTGCGGTCAGGACGTTCTCGGTCGTGGTGAACAGTGAGCGGGAGAGCTGCGCGGTGCTCTCCGGCCCGCTCTGCCGCGGTACGAAGTCGTGGACGACGACGAGCCGGGCGCCGGTTCCGGAGGGCTCGACGATCCAGTTGCCCTCCATCGCGGAGATGCTCGGCGGGAGCGTCACCATCCGGAAGTCGATCCGGTGCTCAGCGGGCCGGTACCAGCGGTGTGAGCGGACGTCGTTCTCGCCCAGCTCGTTGGCGACCTTCATGTCCATGATGACCTCGTCAGCCCCGACCTCGGTGCGGTGGACAGCGAGGGTGGTGGGGAAGATGAGCGGCCAGCGCTCGATGTCGGTGCACGCGCGCCAGACACGGTCCACCGAGGCGTCGATGACGACGGTGTTGACAATGGAGCTCATCTTTTCGGATGTCGTTCGAGTGCTCATCTCAGGTCCTCACGTGACGTCGATGGGGGTCCCGGTCGGCATTCGCTCCTGCGGCGAGCCGGCGGACGAGGGCGCCGTATGCGTCCTGCGCTCCCGGCAGCGGCGGGGCGACACCCGGACGCTGGTATGCCGGGCTCAAAGAGGACTTGAAGGGCAGTCAAGGACATCGCGGCGCAGGTCGGAAGCCCTCTGGAAACTGGCCGGATACCTCCTTGTCCGAGCCTTGAGCGGTCCTTGAGGCGGGCTCGACAGCGTCTGCCCCCAGCCGATCCGGCCGTCCCGGGCCAGGAGGTGACCGACGACCACGGAGCGCGGTGCGTCCGCGACAAGACCGTGGTTCCACCGGCGCCGCCGGGCCCCCGGCGGCCAGCAGGCACCGAACAGCAAGGACGAGGAAGCCCGGCGACTGGAAGGCACGCCGTGCGTCCGGCCGTCGGCGGGCGACCCGCACTGTCCCCCCGGGTCGCTCGCGGCCCGTCGAGCCTCCGCCGACAGCGGCTCCCCCCACCGCTCGACGGTCGCTCCCGTACGCATCTCTCCGGCGCACCGGCATCCACCGCGGCCGTGCCGCAGAACGACCGAGGAAAGGCAGCGAACATGTCAGCGACGGACCCAGCCGTGGACGCCAGGCGCACAGCCGACCCAGGGCGAGCACCTGCGGCCCCACGCCGTGTGGTCATCACCGGAATCGGTGTCATGGCCCCCGGCGGCACCGGGACCAAGGCTTTCTGGGAGCTCATCACCTCCGGCCGCACCGCGACCGGGCGCATCTCCTTCTTCGACCCCGCCCCGTACCGCTCCCAGGTGGCGGCGGAGTGCTCCTTCGACCCCCTGCTCGAGGGGTTGACGCCCCGCCAGATCCGCCGGATGGACCGTGCGACCCAGTTCGCGGTGGTCACCGCCCGGGAGGCCGTACAGGACAGCGGCCTCGATCTGAGCGGCCTGGATCCCGCCCGCACCGGAGTGACCATCGGCAGCGCGGTCGGGGCCACCATGGGGCTGGAGGAGGAGTACGTCGTCCTCAGCGACAGCGGCCGTACCTGGCTGGTCGACGACTCCTACGGAGTGCCCCACCTGTACGGGCACTTCGTCCCCAGCAGCATCGCCGCCGAAGTCGCCTGGACGGTGGGAGCGGAGGGCCCGGCCTCGGTCGTCTCGGCCGGCTGCACCTCCGGGCTCGACTCGGTCGGCTACGCCCGCGAGCTGATCGCCGAGGGCTCCGCCGACATCATGGTGGCCGGCGCGACCGACGCCCCGATCTCCCCGATCGCGGTGGCCTGCTTCGACGCCATCAAGGCCACCACTCCGCGCAATGACGACGCCGCACACGCCTCCCGGCCGTTCGACCAGAGCCGTAACGGCTTCGTCCTCGGCGAGGGCGCCGCGGTGTTCGTGCTGGAGGAGTACGAGAACGCCCGGCGGCGCGGGGCGCACATCTACGCCGAGATCGGCGGCTACGCCTCCCGGTGCAATGCCTTCCATATGACCGGACTCCGGCCGGACGGCAGGGAGATGGCCGTCGCCATCGAAGCGGCACTGGACGAGGCGCGGATGAACCCGGAGGACGTGGCGTACATCAACGCGCACGGCTCCGGCACCAAGCAGAACGACCGCCACGAGACCGCCGCCTTCAAGCGCAGTCTCGGCGAGCACGCACGCCGCGTCCCGGTCAGCTCCATCAAGTCGATGATCGGTCACTCGCTCGGCGCGATCGGCTCCATCGAGATCGCCGCGTGCGCGCTGGCCATCGAGTACGGAGTGGTGCCGCCCACCGCGAATCTGCACACCCCCGACCCCGAGTGCGACCTCGACTACGTACCTCACGTGGCACGCGAGCAGCGGCTGGACACCGTGCTGACCGTGGGCAGCGGCTTCGGAGGGTTCCAGAGCGCCATGGTGCTCACCCGCCCCGCGGAGAGGAGCGCCGCATGACCGGCACGGGCCGTGCGACCACGACCGTGGTGACGGGACTCGGTGTCGTCGCGCCGAACGGTCTGGGCACCGAGGAGTACTGGACGGCCACGCTGAAGGGGATCAGCGGCGTGGGCCTGATCAGCCGCTACGACCCCAGCAGCTATCCGTCACCGCTCGCCGGAGAGGTCCTCGACTTCATCGCGTCCGAGCACCTGTCCAGCAGGATGATCCCGCAGACCGACCGGATGACCCAGATGGCTCTCGCCGCCTCGGACTGGGCGCTGGCCGACGCCGGGGTGGACCCGGCGCGGCTCGCGGAGTTCGGCATGGGCGTGGTGACGGCCAGCGCCTCCGGAGGCTTCGAGTTCGCGCAGAACGAGCTGCAGAAGCTGTGGAGCAAGGGCCCCGAATATGTGAGCGCGTACCAGTCGTTCGCCTGGTTCTACGCGGTCAACACCGGCCAGATCTCCATACGCCACGGGATGCGCGGCCCCAGCGGCGTGCTGGTGACGGACCAGGCGGGCGGCCTGGACGCGCTGGGCCACGGGCGGCGGCACGTACGGAAGGGCATCCCCCTGGTCATGTCCGGCGGGGTGGACGCCTCGCTGTCCCCCTGGGGGCTGGTCTCGCAGAACACCACCGGCCGGCTCACCCGGAAGACCGATCCCGACCGTGCGTACGCGCCCTTCGACGCCGACGCGGACGGTCATGTGCCGGGCGAGGGCGGCGCGATCCTGGTACTGGAGGACGAGGCGGCGGCCCGGGAACGAGGCGCGCGGAGCTACGGCACGGTCGCCGGATACGGGGCGACGTTCGACCCGCCGCCGGACTCCGGGCGGGGGCCCGTGCTGCGCCGCGCCATCGAGCTGGCGCTGGCCGACGCCGGGGCTTCCGCCGAGGAGATCGATGTGGTGTTCGCGGACGCCGCCGGGACGCGCGAGCTCGACCGGGCCGAGGCGGCGGCGCTGGCGGCGGTGTTCGGCCCGCGCGCGGTGCCCGTGACCGCGCCCAAGACGATGACCGGCCGTCTGTACTCCGGAGCGGCCTCCCTCGATGTGGCGGCGGCGCTGCTGGCCATGCGCGACTCGATGGTCCCGCCCACCCTGCACGTACCGGACCTGGCCGACGACTGCCCCATCGACCTGGTCAGGGACACCGCCCGCGCGCTGCCCGTGCGCACCGCGCTGGTGGTCGCGCGGGGGCACGGGGGATTCAACGCGGCCGCGGTGCTGCGCGCTCCCGTCACCGACGCCTGATCCGACGCCCGACGCCCGACGCCCGACGCCCGACGCCCGACGGCCCCGGTCCAGGCCGGCCCGCCGAGGCCGGCACGTACCCGAGCTGACGCCCGACATCCGACATCCGACTCCGGACCAGTACCGGAAACCGAAGCGAGGACGGAAGACATGACGACAACCGCACTGACCCTCGAGGACCTGACCCGGATCATGCGCGAGTGCGCGGGCGAGGACGAGAGCGTCAATCTCGAGGGCGACATCCTGGACGTCCCCTTCGCCGACCTCGGCTATGACTCGCTCGCCCTCCTCGAAGCCGCCGGGGCCGTCGAGCGCAAGCTCGGCGTGAAGCTCTCCGACGACGCCGTCGGCGAGGCCGGCACCCCCCGGCTGTTCCTGGCCCTGGCCAACGAAACCGTTGCTTCACCGGCCTGATCCGCTCTTCCTCCGGTCCGGCTCCCCGGAGCCGGACCGGAGGTCCCCCGACCCGATGAGCAGGAGGAAAACACCATGGCGCACGAGAGCACCAGCACGGACACGGTGATCGTCACCGGCGGAACCAGCGGTATCGGCCTCGCCGTCACCGAGAGCCTGGCCGAGCGCGGGGCGAAGGTCTTCATCTGCGCACGGCACGAGGAGGACCTGGCCGTCACGATCAAGGAGCTGCGCGGACGTGGCCTCACCGTCGACGGCATGCGCTGCGACGTACGCTCCGGGGAGGACGTCGCACGCTGTGTCGCGGCGGCGGTGGAGCAGTACGGCACGATCGACGTCCTCGTCAACAACGCGGGCCGCAGCGGTGGCGGAGTGACCGCCGAGCTGTCGGACGACACCTGGTACGACGTCATCGACACCAACCTCCACGGCGTCTTCCTCATGACGCGCGAGGTGCTGACCACCGGCGGCATGCGCGAGAAGGACCGCGGCCGGATCATCAACATCGCCTCCACGGGCGGCAAGCAGGGCGTCGTCCTCGGGGCGCCGTACTCCGCCTCCAAGCACGGAGTCATCGGGTTCACCAAGGCGCTCGGCCTCGAGCTGGCCCCGACGGGGATCACCGTCAACGCCGTGTGCCCCGGCTATGTCGAGACGCCGATGGCGCAGCAGGTGCGCACCAACTACGCGCGGATCTGGGACACGGACGAGCAGGCCGTGCTCGACAAGTTCAACACCAAGATCCCGCTCGGCCGTTACTCGACCCCGCAGGAAGTCGCCGGCCTGGTCGGCTATCTGGTCACCGACCTCGCCTCCTCCATCACCGCACAGGCACTCAATGTCTGCGGCGGCCTCGGCAACTACTGAAAGGACCGCGGACATGAAGGACGTGGAGCACACCATCACCGTGGCCGCCCCGCCCGAGACCGTGTACGGCATCATCGCCGACACCGCCCAGTGGCCCGTCCACTTCCACCCCACCGTGCACGTCGAGCAGCTGGAGCGCGGCGAGGGCACGGAGCGCTTCAGGATCTGGGCGGTCGCCGGAGCGGAGGTGAAGAGCTGGACCTCCCGGCGCGAACTGGACCGCGAAGCCCTGCGCATCACCTTCCGGCAGGAGGTGTCGCAGCCGCCGATCGCCGCCATGGGCGGCTCCTGGATCATGAAACCGCTTCCGGACGGCGGGACCGAGGTCGTCCTCCGGCACAGCTACCGTGCCGTGGGCGACGCTCCCCAGGACCTCGCCTGGATCGACGAGGTGACCGACCGCAACAGCCGTACCGAGCTCGCGAACATCAAGGCCCTCGCGGAGCGGGCCGCGGAGCGGGAGGAGCTGACGCTCTCCTTCGAGGACACGGTTCTCGTGCACGGCGAGCCGAGCGATGTGTACGACTTCCTCCGCCGGGCCCAGGACTGGCCCGACCGGCTGCCGCACGTCTCCCGGATGGCGCTGCGGGAGGACGAACCAGGCGTGCAGATCATGGAGATGGACACGGTCACCGCCGACGGCTCCCGGCACACGACCTCGTCGGTCCGGGTGTGCCTGGACGGCGACGCGAAGCGCATCGTCTACAAGCAGACGGTGGTGCCGCCGCTGATGACCGCCCACACCGGCGTGTGGACCGTGGCGGCCGCACGCGGCGGCGTTTCGGTGACGTCCCAGCACACGGTCGTCATCAGGCCCGAGGCGGTGGCCGGGGTGCTCGGTGAGGGTGCGACGGTGGCCGACGCCCGTGAGTTCGCCCGTACCGCGCTCAGCACCAACAGCAGGATCACGCTGGAACACGCCAAGGCGTTCGCCGAGGACCGCGAGGCCGAGCGCACGGCCCGCAGCCGGGTCTGACCCGGGGCCCGACCGCCACCGCCGCCGTCCCACCGTCCGGCCCCGTTGGCGTACGTCATGGCACCGTCCGCGCCCAGCCGGGGCACCGGTGCGGCGTCGCCGCCGAAGCGGCGGCGAGCACGGCCGAGGTGCCCGCGGTCCTGCGGCTCCGGGCGCCCTACGGCTTCGGCGGCCCGGCGCAGAGCCGGGCGTTCGCGCCGGGGGCCGGGGGCTCCGGCATCCGGGCCCTGGTCGGCGGCGGTGCCGGGGCCGGGGCCACCGCCGAGGCGGACCGCCGCCGGCCGCGGCCGGACGGTCCGAGCTGTGGCCCACCGGGCCGTCGCACCTCCGGGGCCCGAGGAGCCGGAGCCTCAGGGATCCGTGCTCGCGTGCGCCACGTACGGACCTCGCCACGCCACAGCCAGCCGTCCAGCCGACCGAAGGGAAACACCGTGCGTACTGCTGAACAGATCACCTCCGACATCCCCCCGGCGTCGCCCGGCCCGGCCCGCGCGCCCGTACCCGCCGGCCCGCAGGAGCGGACGGCACACGAACGCCTGGACGAGCTGAGTGCCGTCAAGGAGTCGGCCCGGGAAGGACCCGACCCCAGCGCCACACAGCGCCAGCACGCCCGGAACAAGCTGACTCCGCTCGAGCGGATAGATCTGCTGCTGGACGAGGGGTCGTTCACCGAGATCGAGTCGCTCCGCCGGCACCGGGCGACCACCTTCGGGCTGGAACGGCGACGTCCGTACTCGGACGGGGTGGTGACCGGGTGGGGCACCGTGCACGGCCGTACGGTGTTCGTCTACGCCCATGACTTCCGGATCTTCGGCGGGGCGCTCGGTGAGGCCCATGCCGCGAAGATCCACAAGATCATGGATCTGGCGGTGGAGGCGGGCGCGCCCCTGGTCAGCCTGAACGACGGGGCCGGGGCGCGGATCCAGGAAGGGGTGACCGCGCTCGCCGGCTACGGCGGCATCTTCGAGCGCAACACCCGTGCCTCCGGGGTCATCCCGCAGATCAGTGTGATACTCGGGCCGTGCGCGGGCGGCGCGGCGTACTCCCCGGCGCTGACGGACTTCGTCTTCATGGTCCGCGAGACCGCACAGATGTTCATCACCGGCCCGGACGTGGTGCAGGCGGTGACCGGTGAGCAGGTGACGCACAATGGCCTGGGCGGTGCCGATGTCCACGCCTCCACCTCGGGCGTGGCCCACTTCGCCTACGACGACGAGGCCTCCTGCCTGGAGGACGTGCGCTTCCTGCTGTCCCTGCTGCCGTCCAACAACCGTGAGCTCCCACCCGTCGAGCCGTGCGAGGACCCCGCGGACCGCCGTGTCGAGGGCCTGCTGGATCTGGTCCCCGCCGACCCCCAGCGCGCCTATGACATGACCGCGGTCATCGAGCAGCTCGTCGACGACGGTGAGTACTTCGAGGTGCAGCCCGCCTGGGCGACCAATGTGGTCTGCGCACTCGCCCGGCTCGGCGGCCGGGTGGTGGGCATCGTCGCCAACCAACCCGCCTCCCTCGCGGGCGTGCTGGACATTCCGGCGAGCGAGAAGGCCTCACGCTTCGTGCAGTTCTGCGATGCGTTCAACATTCCGCTGGTCACGCTGGTGGATGTGCCGGGCTTCCTGCCGGGAGTGGGCCAGGAGCACGGCGGGATCATCCGGCACGGCGCGAAACTGCTGTACGCGTACTGCAACGCCACCGTGCCGCGGATCTCGGTCGTCGTGCGCAAGGCCTACGGCGGTGCGTACATCGTCATGGACTCCCGCTCCATCGGCGCGGACCTCTCCCTGGCCTGGCCCACGAACGAGATCGCGGTGATGGGCGCGGAGGGCGCGGCCAATGTGATCTTCCGTCGCGAGATCGCCGCCTCCGACGACCCCGAGGCCGTACGCGAACAGAAGATCAAGGAGTACCGGACCGAGTTGATGCACCCGTTCTACGCGGCCGAACGCGGTCTGGTGGACGATGTCATCGACCCGCGTGAGACGCGTGCCGTGCTGATCCGCTCCTTGGCGATGCTGCGCGCCAAGCATACGGACCTGCCCTCCCGTAAGCATGGGAACCCCCCGCTGTGACCGTCGAACCGACAGCGGAGTTCCCGGAGTTCCGGGTGCTCCACGGCAATCCGGACCGCGAGGAGGTCGCCGCGCTGGTCGCGGTGCTGGTGGCAGTGGCACAGCGGGGTGCGGGGCTCGGCGAGGTGGCCGGGAGCCGCACCGAAAGGGCGGAGTGGGAGCGTCATCCGCCCCGTACGGCGGCTGTCCCCGTGATTTCCTGGAGGGGTGCATCATGAGTCGAAGGGGAGCCGTCGTGCGCAAGGTGCTCATCGCCAACCGTGGCGAAATCGCTGTCCGCGTTGCCCGTGCCTGCGGGGATGCCGGGATCGGATCGGTCGCGGTGTACGCCGATCCGGACCGGGACGCACTGCACGTCCG
>NZ_JBQQBW010000086.1:0-29259 GCF_052245415.1 Streptomyces sp. 8N706
GCAGGCACCCCGGCCGGTACGCATCCCGGGAAGGGAGGCCGGCGGCCGGGGTGCCGGGGCGCTGTACGGCTCCGCGGAGTGACGCTGCCGGGTGGCTCCGCGGTGTGCCGGGAAGGTCAGCTCAGATGGAGCCGCTGGCCCGGGTAGATCACATCGGCGTCGTCCACGACGTCCTTGTTCAGCTTCTGGAGCTTCTTCCAGCCGCCCTTGACGCCCTCCGCCTCGGCGATCGTGCCGAGGGTGTCGCCGGGCTCGACCTCGTACTCGCCGTCGCCCTTCTTCACGGCCTCGGGCTTCACGGCCTCGCTCGGGGCCTTCTTCGGCTCGGCCTGGCGGGTGCCACGGTCGGCGCGGTCCTGCGCGTCGCGGCCGGCCTGGGAGGAGCCGGTGTCGACACCGGCGGCCGGGCCGTCGGCGGTGAGACCGCCGGCACCCGCGCACGCCCAGGCGCCCGGGCCCTGCTGGTCGAGCAGCTTCTCGGCAGTGGCGATCTGCTGCTCCTTGGTGGCCTGGTCGGCGCGCGGAGCGTACTGGGTGCCGCCCGCGGCGGCCCAGCTGGACCGGGAGAACTGCAGACCGCCGAAGTAACCGTTACCGGTGTTGATGGACCAGTCGCCGCCGGACTCGCACTGGGCGACCTTCTCCCAGGTGTCGACGGAGGCGGCGGACGCCGAGCCGGCGGTCATCAGCGGCACGGCCACGGCGGAGCCGGCCAGACCGGCGACGGCGGCGAGACGGACAGCCTTGGACGGGCGGCGATGCTTGCCCTTGTTACCGGAATGCAGCATGGAACGATCTCCTCACCGACGCCTGCGAGGTGAGCTGTCGGGTTCGGGCTGTGAGTGCCCGGCCCGGTGCCTGCGCACCGGGCTTCACCCCTAGCCGGCCGGTCCGATGGATCCTCACCAGGCCCGTCCGGCACTTACCTTGGGTCCCCCGCTCCTGCCTGCGGCGCTTGCGCGACGGTGTCCCTCCAAGCCGCCGGCAGGATTCGGCGTGACGGTCGGAGGTGCCCGCTGAAGCGAGCGATAACGACGTTAAGCACACAAACCCCATGGGTCCAAAGCGCGACATCCCGCCTCAGTTGACTCCGCTCACCCTTCCGTCACTCCCATCCCCGCAGGTCGGGGCCGGTGTGGGACCAGTCGGCAGCCACGACACGCCCGTTGGGCCGATGAGATGCTTCTCTCACCCCGGGCAATTCGGTCCGGATGCCCTCGAACTACCCCTCGGATCCGACCAGATCGAGGTTCTGGCCAGGGAGGATCAGGTCGGCGTCGGACCCGACGACCTCCTCGTTCGAGTCGTACAGCTCGTGCCATCCGCCGGACAGATCGTGCTCTTCGGCGATGGCTGACAGACTGTCACCCGGCTGGACGGTATAGCGGTCCCCGGCGGACTGGTCGGTGCCCCCCTTGCGCGAGGCGTGCCGGCCGCCCTCCCGGCCGTCGGCCCCGGAGTCCGCCTCGTCGGCGGGCTCGCCGCGGTGCTTGCCCTGGCCGGAGCCGGCCGCCTCCTCCGGAGCGGGACCGGCCGAGTTGGGGCTCTTCTGCCCGGCGGACCCACTGGGGTCCGCCGCGTCGGATCCGTCCTCCTCGCCCGTGTTCGCACCGGACTCGTCCGATCCGCTCTCCTCGTCGCCCGAGGCTTCGTCCGACGCCCCCTCGGCCGGGCCGTCGGACTCACTGCCGGACCCGCTGCCCGACTCGCCTTCCGACGGGTCGGCCTCATCGGCCGGCGGTGCGCTCTCGGAGGACCCCGGAAGTCCGGGCAGCAGGGACCCGATCGGCCCCGGGGTGCTGCCGGGGTCGACGTCCGGGGCCTCGCCACCCTCGGTGAGCCCGGCGTTCGTGGCGCAGCTCGGCCAGGCCTCCCGGCCGAGGTCCGCGAGGACCTTCTCGGCCACGGCTATCTGCTGGGAGCGGCTGGCGAGGTCGGCGCGCGGCGCGTAGTCACGCCCGCCGTACTCCTCCCACATGTCCTGGGTGAACTGCAGCCCGCCGTAGTAGCCGTTGCCGGCGTTCGCGCTCCACAGGCCGCCGCTCTCGCACTGGGCGACCCGGTCCCAGGTCACGGTGTCGGCGGCCTGGGCGCCGGTCGCCCCGAGCAACGGCATGGCGATGCCAGAGGCGGTCATTCCGGCGGTGACGAAGATGGCCGGAGCCTGGCGGGGGCGGCGGTGTCGACCGTTCCCGGAGCGCATGCGGTTGCCTTTCGAGCGGGGGCGGAGCGGAGGAGTTGCGGCTTGAAAGTAGCCGCGCCCCGGACCTGTCACAAGAAGATGTAGCGGAGATCACGTAAAGGTCACGTAGTTGACAGTTGTTCAATTCTGGTAGGGGGTGAACTCCACCGGAAGCGTGCGCAATCCGCGCATGATGAGCCCGCCGCGCCAGCGCAAATCGGCCGGTTCCGCCGCGAGTCGCATATCGGGAAGACGACGGAGCAGCGTGGCGAGGGCGGTCTGTGCCTCGAGGCGCGCCAGCGGCGCACCGAGGCAGTAGTGGATGCCGTGCCCGTAGCCGAGGTGCTGGTTGTCGCGGCGCGCGAGATCCAGGGTGTCGGGTCCCGGGAAGCGCTCGGGGTCCCGGTCGGCCGCGGCGAGCACGACGAGTACGGGGTCGCCCGCGGCGATGTCCTGCCCTCCGAGGGTGAGCGGCTCGGTGGCGAAGCGCCAGGTGGCGAGCTCGACGGGGCCGTCGTAGCGCAGCAGTTCCTCGACGCCGGTGGCGAGCAGGTCCGAATGGCCGGCGGCCAGGGACTGCTGCAGCCGCTCCCGCTGCCCGGGGTTGCGCAGCAGTGCGTACGTGCCGTTGCCGATCAGGTTGACCGTCGTCTCGAACCCGGCGAACAGCAGGATGAACGCCATCGCGGCGGCCTCCCCCTCGGTGAGGTGCTCGCCGTGGTCGCTGGCCCGGATGAGTCCGGAGATGAGGTCGTCGCCGGGGTCCGCCCGCTTGCGGTGGATCAGCTCGGCGAGATAGCGGCGCATCTTCTTCACCGAGCGGGCCACTCCGCCGCGCGGACCGCCGCCGTGGCGGATCATCATGCCGGCCCAGTCCCGGAAGTCGTCCTGGTCCTCGGACGGGACGCCCAGCATGTCGCAGATGGCGTAAATGGGCAGCGGGAAGGCGAACTCATGGATGAGGTCCGCCTCGCCCCTTGCGGCGAAACCGTCGATGAGCCGGTCGGTGAGCTCCTGCACCCGGGGCGCGAACGCCGCCACCCGGCGCGGGGTGAACGCCTTGGACACCAGTCGGCGCAGACGCGTGTGGTCCGGCGGGTCGATGTTGAGCAGATGCGTCATGAGCTCGGCGCTGCGCTCGCCGGGGATGCCGACCTTCCCCTTGGCGTGCGCGGACTCGCTGTGATGGCGGGGGTTCTTGGAGAGCCGGGCGTCCGCGAGTGCTTCCCGGGCGTCGGCGTACCGCGTCACCAGCCAGGCCTCGACACCGCTGGGCAGCGCGGTCCGGTGCACGGGGCTGTGCTCGCGCAGCCAGGCGTACGCGGGGTACGGGTCGGCCGCGAACTCCCAGGTGAAGAGCTCGGGCGGAGTGGCCTGGTCCGGGGCGTGGTTCTCCTCGTGCACGCTTCGACCGTATCCGGCCGCGTCCCGTAGGACGGTCCGGGCACCTCCGGACCGTATGCCGCGGAGCACCCGTGCCTCGCGGGACGCGAGCCCCGCGGGCCATACCCCCGCACGGTGGCGGCACGGCCGTGGACACACCGTGCCCGTGGGGTGTCCCGGGCCGCGCCCGCCGTGCTGTGCCTCCGCAGCCGAGGCACGTGGCTCCCCTCAGGACCGGCGCGACGGGGCTGGACCGGCGACGGCATGCACTGGTCCGGCGACGGCGCCGGGCCGCTGGTCACGGCCGCCCGGTCCGCCGGGCACCCGATCGCGGCCGGGGCTCTTCGGTGAGGCCGCGGGGAACGCCGCGCCGGGGCCCGCCGGCGTGGCAGACCTGCGTACCGAGGAAGGCCGCCCGCCGTGCCGCCAAGCAACAGCTGGGGTCGCGCGGGGTGGTCCGTACGCCGGTTCGCGCTCGCCACGCGCAGGCACGGCGGTCGGACGGGCGAACGGGCGAACGGGCGAAGGGGCGAAGGGGCAGACCGCATCATCGGCCCGGCCCGCGCCGTAACGTCACCCCGTGCCGTGGCCGCTGCCGCCGCGCTCCCACTTCGGGGGCTCCTCGTCCCCCTCCTCCTTCCGGCGCGTGCCCGCGCCGAACTCGTAGGGCATGTGCCGCACACCGTCGTGCGGCACGTCCTGCGGTTCACGGTGCTCGGACACATCCGTCAGCGGGCGGGCCAGGTCCTGGTGGCCCGGACCGTGGTCCTCCGGCGCACGGCCGCTCAGGTGCTCCTGCGCGGTCTCCCAGGCACCGCCGCGCGGCTGCGGCTCCTGCGGGGGGTCCGGCTCGCGCGAGCGGACCCGGTAGCCGAGCCATACCGCCCCGATCAGCAGGAGCACCACGATGATGCCGACGACCAGCGGTGCGATCCCGACCAGATAGTCCCGTTGCGCGATGTCCATGCTCATCTGCTGCATGTGCCACGGGTACCCCGGCGGGGGGCCGTCACTCGGTTTGTTCGGCCAGAAGGATGGCGTCGCGGTAGGCGCGGGCGGCCGCCCGCAGCGCCGACTCCGGGTCGACGCCCTCGCGCTCCGCCTGTACGGCCAGGGCCAGCAGCCGCTCGCCGAGGTCTCCTCCGCCGACGGACACCGGGAGGGGCACGTCCAGACCCGCCGTCCGCACCCGCGAGGCGAGCTTCGCGGCGAGTGCCAGCGCGGGCTGGCCCAGCGGAATGCCCTCCGTCACCGACTCGCGCCGCTTCTCGGCCGCCTTCGTCCGCAGCCAGTGCGCCTTGACGTCCTCGGACGTCTCGGCGGTCTCCGTCCCGAAGACATGCGGATGCCGGTGGATCAGCTTCTCCACGATCGTGCCCGCCACATCGTCGATCGAGAACGGCTCCTCCGCGTCCTCCTGGGCGATCCGCGCATGGAAGACGACCTGCAGCAGAACATCGCCCAGCTCCTCCCGGAGCTCCTCCCGGTCGCCCGCCTCGATCGCCTCGACCAGTTCGTACGCCTCCTCGATCCCGTACTTCGCGAGGCCCTCGTGGGTCTGGGCGCTGCTCCACGGGCATTCGGCACGGATGGTGTCCATGACCTGCACCAGGTCGAGGAAGCGGGCGCCCGGCAGGTCGTACGAGGCGGGCAGCAGCTCCAGATCCGGCATCTGCACCCGGCCCGAACCGGCGAGCCGGGCCAGTCCGTCGGTCAGTTCCGGATCGCCCTCACCGGACGGGATGACGACGACCGTACGGCCGCCCGCGCAGTCCGCGACCAGCGCGTGGGCCTCGGGTCCGGTCTCCTCGACCACGACACCGGCCTCGCGCAGATAGGGCAGCTGCGGATGGGCCGGATCCGCGCACAGCACCCGGTCCGCGGCGCGCAGCACCTGCCACGCGGGCCAGGACAGCAGCCCGGGGGCGACCCGGTGGCTGGTGGTGAGAAGGACGATGCGGCCAGGGGCGTCTGCGTTCACGCCTCGAACGTAACCCACCACGAGCGGGCGCCGGGACGGCCCCCCGGACGCTACGCCGGGGCTTCGGGGGCGCCCGGGGCCTTGCGCAGCCAGGGCTCCTTGACGTTGCCGAGCAGCACCTTATTGTCGTCCCAGGTCCCGAACCGGGGATTGACGTCGATGCCCATCGCGGCGGAGGAGCGGCGCAGGGCCTCGACGATCTTCGTCTGGCCCCGCGGGTCGTTGCGGTCGACGCCGATGGCCCGCGCCAGCTTGTCCATGACGACCTGGTTGCGGACCGTCTCGGTCACCTGGCCGGGTCCGATGGCGTACTGCTGGAGCCACAACTCGCGCAGCTGGGCCGCGCCGCCCGCGCCCCGCTCCGCCGCCGTCTGCGCCTTCTGCACGTCGCTGCGGCTGACCTTCACACCGGCGTCCTCCGCGGCCCGGGCCAGGACCCTGTCGAAGATCATGCCGTTGAGGGTGGCCCGGCTGAGCTGGCCGGTGTCCTGGATGAGCTGTGCGGACTGCGCGGCGCCGCGCTGTGCTTCCCGTACGGCCTCGACCTTGTCCTGGAGCTGGGAGACGGTGATCCGGTCGCCGTCGACCACGGCGGCCGCGCCGGGGTGCGAAGCGCTGCCGCAGGCCGTGAGCAAGAGGGACGCGGCGAGCACCGCGACGGCGGTCAGGGAGAGCGCGGTCCAGCGGCTCCTGGGGCGGTACGGCGACATCAAGCCTCCCGGCGAAGATCGGCAGCAAGGGCGGGCGAAGCCCTCCGTGAGGGGGGCGGTCGGGCGACGTGCGGGCGTATCGACCTGGCGTTGATCGATGTTAGGGAGTCCGCGTGGCCGTAGCCACTGATTCGACCAACGATTCGGACAGCACTTGGGTACGCGTTCCCGCGGGCCTCCACGCGCCCCGCGCCGTATCCCCGGGGATCCGGCACCGACGGGGTCGCGCCGGTGCCGCGGGGCACGGCGGCTCGGGGCCGGGTGGCGGGCCCCGGTGCGGCCACGCCCGTGTGGCCGTTCGGCGCTTGCCCGGTCCACCATCGGCCGAGCGCCCCGTACCGCGCTCCCGTACGAACTCGACCGGCGCTGCCCCTCGGCCGGCCCCTGGCCGTCCGTCGGCCAAGGCGTGTTTCGACGGTGGGGGTACCCCCGGCCGGAGGCTGGGGGAGGTCGTCCTCGTACTGGGGTCCCCCATGCCGAAGGCCAGGGGCGTACTCGGACGAGCCCGACAACGCAGCGTGGGGGCACTCCCCCAGCCTTCGGCCGGGGGGACCCCCACCCAGCGGCAGCTGGGGGAGTGCGTGCCAGGCGTCGCGGGCCTGGGGGCACTCCCCCAGCCTTCGGCCGGGGGCACCCCCACCCGGACGGAGTCTGGGGGAGGGACTTTCGAAACACGCCCTAGTCGGCCCTGAAGCGGGCGGGGGCCTGGGTCGGGTTGCCGCCCGACGGCAGCTTCCGGTCCGGGCAACCGGAGAGCACGCGCCGCATCGCGTCCCTCTCCGCTCCCGTCACCCACAGCTCGTACTTCCTCTTCACCGCGGCCTGCCTGGCGACGTAGGTGCAGCGGAACTTCTTGTTCGGGGGCAGCCAGGTCGCCGCGTCGCCGTCGCCCTTGCTGCGGTTGCTGCTCGCGTCCACGGCGAGGAGGTTCAGCGGATCGTTGGCCAGGGCGATGCGCTTGCGCGGCGGCCACTGCTGGGCGCCCTTCTGCCAGGCGTCGGACAGGGCGACGACATGGTCCACGTCGATCGCGCTGTGGCCGCGTCGGAACGGCACGCGCTCGCCCGTGTACGGGTCCGCCTCCAGCGTCCCGGACACGACCTTGCACTTCCCGTCACGGAAGGTCACCTCGTCCAGATCCCGTCGGAGAATGTCGTCGCGGGTGTCACAGCTGTTGCTGTCGGTGTCGGCCCAGGGCGAGCCGAACCGCTCCCGGTCGTAATCGGTCTTCGGCGCCCGCCCCTTGACGGTCAGTCCGTCGACCGCTTTCAGGGCGGAGCCCGCTTCCCCGGACACGGACGCGGACGGGCCCGCTCCACCGCCCCTCGTACCGCCACCGGCCCCGCTCTGGAGGGTGCACCCGGAGACGGAGAGCAACGCGGACGACGCGAGGGCTACGCAGCGGAGGGCGATACGGCGGCTGGTCATGGGAGGTATCACGGGGAGCAGTCTCTCCTGAAGTCCGAAAACAGGGCGTGCACATGCGTTGGCAGGGCGGGCGCCGCTGCCATGAACGTCTCGCTCTCCGCCTCTCCGCTCCGCCGCCTCCGACACACAGGCTCCCGGACCGGATCCGGAGCAGGTGGCCCGCACCAGGGCGGGGTTGACCGGATCAGGCCCAAGTGGCCCGGATCAGCGCCGGGTTGACGGACCGGGGCGCAAGTGGCCCGGGCCACGTCCGGGTCGACCAGATCAATCATGACCGCCGGAACGGGAGTCGCGAGTCGGGACGCCTCGGGCCGGACCCTTCAGGTCACTTCAGGTCCGATCCGGTCGGATCGGCCCAGGTCCCGGTGCCGGTGCCGGTGCCGGTGCCGGTCAGGATCCGAGAATCGTCGTCAGGAATTCACCCGTCCAGGCCAGCAGATCCCTGCCGACCAGCGGCTTGCCGCCGATGCGGGCCGTCGCGGGGCGCGGCACCAGGATCTGCTTCGTCGCCGGTTTGAGCACCGTACGCGGGTGGAGCCGCTTCAGCCGGAGCTCCTGCGACTCGCGCAACTCCACCGGCGAGAAACGGATGTTGGAGCCCTGGAGGGTGATGTCCGTGACACCGCAGGCACGGGCGAGTATCCGCAGCCCCGCCACGAGGAGAAGGTTCTCCACCGGCTCCGGCAGCTTGCCGTAGCGGTCGGTGAGCTCCTCGCGGACCGCCGCGATGTCCTCCTCCGAGTTGGCCGACGCGATCGCACGGTAGGCCTGGAGACGCAGCCGCTCCCCCGGTGCGTAGTCGTGCGGAACGTGGGCGTCCACCGGAAGTTCGATCTTGACCTCGAGCGGAGGCTCCTCCTCCACGCCGCCTTCGATGGAGGCGCGGTAGTCGGCGACGGCCTCGCCGACCATGCGTACGTAGAGGTCGAACCCGACCCCCGCGATATGGCCGGACTGCTCGCCGCCGAGCAGATTGCCCGCGCCGCGGATCTCCAGGTCCTTCATCGCGACATACATGCCCGCGCCCATTTCGGTGTGCTGGGCGATGGTCGCCAGACGCTCATGGGCGGTCTCGGTCAGCGGCTTCTCCGGTGGATACAGGAAGTAGGCGTAGCCGCGCTCACGGCCGCGGCCCACCCGGCCGCGCAGCTGGTGCAGCTGGGAGAGACCGAAATTGTCACCGCGCTCGACGACCAGGGTGTTGGCGTTGGAAATGTCGATACCGGACTCCACGATCGTCGTGGAGACCAGGACGTCGAACTTCTTCTCCCAGAAGTCGACCACGACCTGTTCGAGGGCCGACTCCGACATCTGGCCGTGAGCGGTCGCGATACGGGCCTCGGGGACGATCTCGCGCAGGCGCGCGGCCGCACGGTCGATCGACTCGACCCGGTTGTGGATGTAGAAGACCTGGCCCTCGCGCAGTAGTTCGCGCCGGATGGCCGCGCCGATCTGCTTCTGCTCGTACGGGCCGACGAAGGTCAGCACCGGGTGCCGCTCCTCCGGCGGGGTGGTGATCGTCGACATCTCACGGATGCCGGTGACCGCCATCTCCAGCGTCCGGGGGATGGGGGTCGCGGACATGGTGAGGACGTCGACGTTGGCGCGGAGCTTCTTCAGCTGCTCCTTGTGCTCGACGCCGAAGCGCTGCTCCTCGTCGACGATGACCAGACCCAGGTCCTTGAACTTGGTCTCGGAGGAGAAGAGCCGGTGCGTACCGATGACGATGTCGACGGAGCCGTCCTTCAGCCCGTCCAGTACCGCCCTGGCCTCGGTGTCGGTCTGGAACCGGGACAGGGCCCTGGTCACCACCGGGAACTGGGAGTAGCGCTCGGAGAAGGTGCCCATGTGCTGCTGGACCAGGAGGGTCGTGGGGACGAGGACGGCCACCTGCTTGCCGTCCTGGACCGCCTTGAATGCGGCGCGGACCGCGATCTCCGTCTTCCCGTAGCCGACGTCGCCGCAGATGAGGCGGTCCATGGGGACCGACTTCTCCATGTCCTCCTTCACCTCGGCGATGGTGGTCAGCTGGTCGGGCGTCTCGGCGTACGGGAACGCGTCCTCCAGCTCCCGCTGCCAGGGCGTGTCCGGGGCGAAGGTGTAGCCGGGGGCGGCCATACGGGCGGAGTAGAGCTTGATCAGGTCGGCGGCGATCTCCTTGACCGCCTTCTTGGCGCGCGCCTTGGTCTTCGTCCAGTCGGCCCCGCCCAGGCGGTGCAGCGTCGGGGCCTCACCGCCGACGTACTTGGTGATCTGCTCCAGCTGGTCGGTCGGTACGAACAGCCGGTCGCCGGGCTGGCCGCGCTTGGCGGGCGCGTACTCGACGAGGAGGTACTCGCGGGTCGCGCCCTGGACCGTACGCTGCACCATCTCGACGTAACGGCCGACGCCGTGCTGCTCGTGGACGATGAAGTCGCCGGCCTCGAGGGTCAGCGGGTCGATGGTCTTGCGGCGGCGGGCCGGCATCCGGCCCATGTCCTTGCCCGCGGCCTTCTGGCCGGACAGGTCGGTCTCGGTGAGAACGGCGAGCTTGAGGCCCGGGTCCACGAAGCCGTAATCGATGGAGCCGCAGGCGACATGGACGACGGAGGGCTCGATCCCGCCCGGCGGGAGGTCCCCGGTCCGGCCCGCGTGCGCGGCGAGGCGGGCGGCGATGCCCTCGCCGCCGAGCACCTCGACGGTCCGGGCCGCCGGGCCGTGGCCCTCGGTGACGAAGACGGTGCGCCAGCCGTCCGCGAGCCAGCCCTTGGTGTCGGCGAGGGCGCGGGCGGTGTCGCCGCGGTAGGACTCGGGGGCGTGCATACCGAGCCGCAGGGCGTCACCGTCAAGCTCGGCGTCGGTGGTGAAGGGGCTCACCGACCACCACATCATGCCGAGCTCGCGGGCCCGCTCCCGTACATCGGCGATGCCCCACAGGGAGGCGGCGCCGACGTCGATCGGCGCCTCGCCGCCGCCTGCGGTGGCCGCCCAGGACGCCTGGAGGAACTCCTGGCTGGTGGCGACCAGGTCCGCCGCCCGGGTACGGACGCGCTCGGGGTCGGTGACCACGGCCATGCTGCCCGCGGGGAGCACGTCCAGGAGGAGTTCCATCTCATCGACGAGCACCGGCGCGAGCGACTCCATGCCCTCGACGGCGATCCCCTCAGCGATCTTGCCCAGGAGTTCGGAGAGCTCGGGGTGCGCCTCGGCGAGGGCGGCCGCCCGGGACCGTACGTCCTCGGTGAGCAGCAGCTCACGGCACGGCGGGGCCCACAGACCGTGCTCGGCGACTTCGAGACTGCGCTGGTCGGCGACCTTGAAGTAACGGATCTCCTCGACGTCGTCGCCCCAGAACTCGATACGGAGCGGATGCTCCTCGGTGGGTGGGAAGACATCGAGGATGCCGCCGCGTACGGCGAACTCGCCGCGCTTCTCGACCAGCTCGACGCGGGAGTACGCGGCGGCCGCGAGGGCGTCGGTGATCTCGCCGAGGTCGGCGGTCCCGCCGCTGCGCAGACTGACCGGCTCGAGGTCACCGAGACCCTTGACCTGCGGTTGCAGTACGGAGCGGATGGGTGCGACGACGACGCTGACCGGGCCCGCCCCGGGGTCGTCGGGGGACGGGTGCGCAAGGCGGCGCAGGACGGCGAGGCGGCGGCCCACGGTGTCGGAACGGGGGGAGAGCCGCTCGTGGGGAAGGGTCTCCCACGACGGGTACTCGACGACGGCGTCCGGGGGGAGCAGGGAGCGGAGAGCCGCACCCAGGTCCTCGGCCTCCCGGCCGGTGGCGGTCACGGCGAGAACGGGCCGCTCGGCGGAGCGGGCGAGGGCCGCGATGGCGAAGGGACGGGCGGCGGGCGGGCCGATGAGATCAACGTGCGGGCGGTTGCCGTCGGCGGCGGCCTTCACCGCTTCGGCGAGCGCGGGATCGTTGACGACGGCGTCGAGCAGACCGTGCAGGCTCATGAAGGCTTTTTCCCGTCCCGATGGACATTCCGGAGAACACGAATGACCCGACACGTTCGACGGGCCGGGTTGTCCAGGGTACGTCGCTCCCTCGCGGGGTGCGGCCGGGTCCCGGGCCTGGGCCCGGGGGTATGCAGGTGTCACGTGGCTGACGGCCGTGGGTGGGTCCGGGCGCCGGGTCCTCGATCCATGAGAGGTGAAGGGGCGCTCGGGCCGCAGCCGCACGGCTCCTCCCGCCACAGGCCTCGCCCCGCGGGCGAAGGCTGAGGACAGCCCCGGAGCCACCTCACTCGGCCTCGGAGGCAGCCCGAGGTCCCCGTCATCGGGTGCCGACCCGCTGCCCGGGCGGCTTCCGCCCGTTTCCGTACCAGGGCCCGGCATGGAAAGGTGTGGGGGACATGCATTGATGGAGGAGCCGGGCGGAGGGGGCAGGGTGGGCGGGACCGCGAGACCTCCGCGCCGGGAGTCCGTACCTGTCGGCACCCAGCCCGCCGTACGTCGCCGCCCCGTCGTGGCGGCGCTGATGCTCGGCATGGCGCTCGCCGCCCTCGACGGCACGATCGTCTCCACCGCCGTCCCCCAGATCGTCGGCGACCTCGGCGGGTTCTCCGTCTTCTCCTGGCTCTTCGCCGGATATCTGCTGGCCGTGACGGTGAGCCTGCCGGTCTACGGCAAGCTCTCCGACACCTTCGGCCGCAAGCCCGTGCTCGTCTGCGGCATCACGCTCTTCCTCACCGGCTCCCTGCTGTGCGCCGGGGCCTGGAACATGGCCAGCCTGATCGCGTTCCGCGTGGTGCAGGGCCTGGGCGGCGGGGCCATACAGGGAACCGTCCAGACGATCGCCGCCGACCTCTACCCCCTCAAAGAACGGCCCAAGATCCAGGCCAGGCTGTCGACGGTCTGGGCCGTCTCGGCGGTCGCCGGGCCCGCGGTCGGGGGGCTTCTCGCCACCTACGCGGACTGGCGGTGGATCTTCCTGCTCAACCTGCCGGTCGGGGCGGTCGCCGTATGGCTCATCGCGCGGCATCTGCGCGAGCCCCTCCGCGTGCGCGACCGGAAGCCGCGCGTCGACTGGGCCGGAGCACTCGCCGTATTCGCCTGCGGGGGGCTGCTGCTCACCGCCTTTGTCCAGGGCGGAGTCGCCTGGCCATGGCTGTCGGCGCCCTCCCTCGCGCTCCTCGGCGGCAGCGCGCTGTGCGCGGCCGCCACCGTGGGGATCGAACGGCGGGCAGCCGAACCGATCATCCCCGGCTGGGTGTGGAAACGCCGTACGATCTCCGCCGTCAACCTGGCCCTGGCCGCGCTCGGGCTGCTGATGGTCGCCCCCACCGTCTTCCTGCCGACCTACGCCCAGGCGGTCCTCGGCCTCGGCCCCACCGCCGCCGGGTTCGTCCTGTCCGTGATGACCCTCAGCTGGCCGCTGTCCGCCGCGCTGAGCAGCCACGTCTACGAGCGGATCGGCTTCCGGCAGAGCGCCCTCATCGGGATCGGCCTCGCCACCGTGATCCTGCTCGCCTTTCCGCTGCTGCCCTACCCCGGCGCACCCTGGCAGCCCGCACTGATCATGCTGCTGCTCGGGGCGGCCCTCGGGCTCTTCCAACTGCCCCTGATCGTGGGCGTCCAGGCCACCGTGGGGTGGGCCGAGCGCGGTACGGCCACGGCGTCCGTCCTGTTCTGCCGACAGGTCGGGCAGAGCGTGGGCGCGGCCCTCTTCGGGGCCGTGGCGAACGCGACACTGGCCGCCCGGCTCACCGGCGCGCCCGAGTCGATCCGTCCCGGCCTCCCCGACGATCTCGACTCCGTCTCGCACGCCCTGGAACATCCCGGGTCGCTCAGCACGGAAGCGGCCGACTACCTGCGGCGGGCTGTCGACACGGCCGTCGACCACGTGTACGTCGGTGCGGCGGCAGCCGCCGCACTCGCCTTCCTGGTCCTCCTGGTCCTGGCACCGCGCCGCTTCCCCGTACTCCCGGAGGGGGAAGCGGACTGACCCGCTCCCGGGCCGCCCGTGCGGATGCCGGACCGCGGCGGACCTCAGCCGTCCGTACGCGGAACCGGCAATGCCCACTCCGGACGCGGGGACCTCAACCGTCCGTACGCGGAACCAGCAATGCCCCTCCGGACCGCAGCGGACCCCCGTCCCTACGCGGAACCGGCAGTGCGCGCTCGGATCGCGGCAGACCCCAGCCGTCCGTACGCGGACCCGCGGTTCGGATTCCGGACCGCGGCGGACCTCAGCCGTCCGTACGCGGAACCGGCCCCCGCACCGCCCCCGGGTCCCGGCCACCGCCACCCGCCAGACCCGACAACGTACTGCGCACCCGCGCCATATGGGCCCGCAACTCCTCCCGCTGCGCCTCCTGCTCCTGCAACAGCTGCTCGGTCTCCTGTTCCACCCGCTCCTCCCACGCCCGCGCCCGCGCCACCAGCTCCGCCGCCCGCGCCTCCGCGTCCTCCTGCCAGTGCCGCGCAGCCTCCTCCACCTCCGCGTGAGCCCGCTGCGCCTCCGCCAGTGTCGACTCCGCACGCTCGAACAGGTCGTCGATCCGCGCGTTCGCCTCCGCCTCCGCCTCGGCCATCGCCCGGTCGGCCGTGGCGGCCTTCTCCGCGTGCTCGGCCTCCTGCGTGGCGAGCAGCGTGGCGGTCCGCTCCCGGACCTCCTTCAGCACGGTCACCGCTTCGGCCCGCCACTCCCGCGCGTCCCGCCGGGCCGCGCTCCGCACGTCGTCGGCCACCCGCTGCGCCGCCGCCCGGCACCGCTCGGCCCACGCCTCGGCTTCCCCCCGCACCTCGATGGCGTAGGTACGGGCCCCGCTCTGGACCGCCAGGGCCGCCTCCTCCCCCTGCGCCCGGAGCTCCTGGGCCGACCTCTCCGCCCGGTCATGCAGATCCGCGGCCTCTGCCTCGGCCGTGGCCAGCATCTCCTGCGCCCGCGGGCCCAGCGCCTCGAACGTCTGCGGAGGCAGCCCGGCCACCTGCTCCTGGAGCCGGAGCACCTCCTCCTCCAGCTCCTTGGCGAGGACGGTGAGCCGCGCGGCGCGCTCCCATGCCTCGTCCCGGCCGGCCGACAGCCGGGCCACGGTTCGGTCGACCTGGTCGGGACGGTATCCGCGGTCCCGGCCCCGTACGACGGCGAATCCGTGAGGTGACACAGTCGCGCTCATCCTTGAAGCCCCTTTTGGTCCGTCATGCAACGCTCTGCTGCGCCATCTTTCTCGATCAGAGCGATCCACTCATAACGCGACACTCCGCCCCAGCCAGGCATAGACCTCTGTCCGGCCAAATGGCACGGCCCGCCACGGGGCGGCCCGAGGCTCCCCGGACCTCGTTGGGGGGCTCCGCGGAGCCTTTCGAACCACGCGGCCGTTCAGCGCCTCCTCGCTGCCGACGGCCGGAAGCAAGCGGCGGGATCCGACGTCATAGGGCGGTCGGGGGCCGCCACGGCACGGCCCGCGCTCAACGAACGCCCCATCGGGCGGGCTCTTCAACCGAGGTCGTCCTGTTGCCAGTCCCGGGGCAGGCTCCCGACGGCGGAAGCGGCCCTCCGATTCCGAGGTCACGTCGCGCGTACGCGGAGAACGCGTCACTCGCCCGGCTCATCTGCGCTTCCGCGCTCCCCTACCCCGCAGCGCCGTCCTGGCGGAAACGGTCTCCCCGCCACCGGGCGGCGACGCCGCGCGACGCGCACCGACGTCGCAGAAACGACCGGGGCGCCCGACCCTGTGCCACAGGTTCGGGCGCCCCGGTCCACTCCTGGCGCCTGTCGGAGACGGAGACCTGGTTTTCCAGTGCCGCGTCAGCCGAGGTTGCCCGGTAGCCGGGTGACCCTGGTGCGGTCGGCTGCAAGGCGCCGGACCGGCCTCTGGGGTCGCCCCATGCCGAAGGCCAGGGGAGGGACTGGGCGTGTTTCGAAAGTAGCGCCGTCCGCCCGAAGGGCGGGGGTCGCGGCGGCTGGTGCGTGCGATCGCAAGGCGGTGGGGGTACCCCCGGCCGGAGGCTGGGGGAGGGACTTTCGAAACACGCCCTAGAAGAGGCCGTCCCACATCTGCTCCAGAAGCACCGCCCACCAGTTCTCCGGCGAGGACAGCGCGGCCGGATCCAGCGAGGCCAGCTGCGCCTGGAAGTCGACGGTCCAGCGGCCCGCCTGCTCCGGCGTCAGACCGAACCGCAGCCGCCACATCCGGCCCAGCAGCGCCAAGCAGCGAACGAACTCCGGCAGGCTGGAGTTGACGAACTGCGGCGCCACCGGCTGCCCGCCCGGCCCCGCCTCGACCGGCACGGCCACGATCGCCGCCGTGCCGTACTGCACACACAGCTGCCGGCCGAAGTCGGTGCCCATTACCAGATACGAGCTCGCGTCCGCCGCCGGCTGCACCGCGCGCTCCGCGGCCAGCTCGGCCAGTGTCGGCACCGGGCGGCCCGGCTGGGCCTGGGCCCAGAAGAACGGACCGACGTCCAGCGGAAGGCCCGCCCAGACGAGGGTCTGCGCGACCACCTCGGGCACTCCCTGGCGCGACACGGCACGCTGGTCGAAGCGGAACACCCCCTGCGGCCCGAACGCCTGCATCAGCTCGTGCGCGACTCCCTCCACGGGGATCGGCGGAACACGCTGCACCTGACTGGGGTGCGGCAGCGGCACGCGGTTGGGCGCCGGCAGAGCCGGGCCGTCCGCGACCTGGTGCAGCTCGCCCTGATGGTCAATCAGATGACGTACGCCCTGTTGGCGCGAGGCGTGGTCATGGCCGTACGGGGCGGTGTGGCTGATCCGCACCTGCGGCCAGGTCTCACGGATCATCCGGGCGCAGTAACCGCCCGGCAGATCACAGGACTCCAGCTCGGTGTGCAGCTCCAGCACCTGCTGCGGCGGGACGCCCAGGGCCCGCAGCTCGTGCAGGATCTGCCACTCCGGATGCGGGGTGCCCGGCGCGGAACGGCGGATGAGCTGCTGCTCGGAGCCGTCCTGCGCACGGTAACGGAGCACAGCCATATAGCCGGGGCCGACCATGGGCTGTCCGGTGGGAGCCTGCGGATAGCCGTACGCGGCGGGCGGCTGGGCACCGGGCGGCATCCCGGGCGCACCGGGCGGCTGAGCACCGGGCGCAGCCCCGGGTGAGCCCGGGGCGCCGGGCGGCTGGGGCACACCCGGACCGCCTGGACCACCCGGACCGGGCACGGGCGGGGCACCGGGACCACCGGCGAGCATCGTGGCGGCAGCGTGCAGCCCACCCGGGCCGGCGGGGCCACCGTGCTGGGGGCCACCGGGAGAGGACGCACCAGGAGGCTGCTGAGGAGCAGCGGAACCCGGCTGACCGGGCTGACCGGGCGGCTGCGTGCCACCAGCACCCGGCTGACCGGGAGCACCGGGCGGGCCAGGGGGCTGCGGAGCACCCGGACCACCGGGGCCCGCCAGCATCGTCGCCGCATGATGCACACCACCCGGCCCACCGGGCGCACCAGGCGGCGTGGGACCACCGGCACCCGGCTGCCCGGGCGGCCCCGGGGGTTGTGGAACACCAGCCCCCGGAGCGCCCGGCGGGCCAGGGGGCTGCGGAGCACCGGGACCACCAGGACTCGCCAGCATCGTCGCCGCATGATGCACACCACCCGGCCCACCGGGCGGCTGCGACCCACCGGCACCCGGCTGACCGGGAACGCCCGGAGCGCCCGGCGGCTGCGGGCCGTCAGCGACCGCGGCCTCCGGCGGAAGCGCCGAGACCAGCTGTGTCGGGATGTAACCACCGGCGGGTGCTCCCGGAGCGCCCGGTCCCGACGCCGGAGGCGCCCCCGCACCCGGTGTACCCGGTGCGCCGGGGGGCGGCGGCGGAGCGCCCGGACCACCGGCGCGGGCACCCGGCGTACCCGGGGCACCGGGAGGCGGCGGAGCGCCGCGCCCGGCGCCGCGCGGGGCACGGGTCGTGGCAGCGTCGGCGATGTCCGCGGCGTTCAGACCCGGCCGGCCCCCGGCAGCGGGGGCGGGCGGGGCACCGGTAGCGCCCGGAGCGCCGGGCACGCCCTGCGGCGGGACCGGCGGAACACCCGGAGCTCCCGGCCCCGACCAACCCGACTGGTCCGACTGGTCCGACTGGTCCGGCCGTCCCGGATCCCCCGGGCCGCCGATCGCCGGAGCGACCGCTGTCCGCGGCAACTGGCTGCCGCCCGACATGAGTTCGGTCTTGGCCTCGGCAATCGCCCCTGGTTGCGGAGTGTCATCGTCGTCCGAATCCACCAGCGGGGGGGCGAAGACCGTGTCCGGCAAGCCCACGGAACGGTCCTCGTCCCCGCCCCGGGTGTTCGCGTCGGCCCAGGGCGTGTCCTCCGAGAGCGCACCCGGACCGCCGCCGGAGGAGTCGCCGGGCTGCCGTGGCGCGGGGACCCCGTCCGAGGCCGTGGGCTCGTACGCCACCGGGGCGGCCGCGTCCGTACCGCCACCGCTGCTGTCCGAACCGGCATCCGGCCAGGAGGACTCCGCCGAGGGTGTACCCGCCGAAGAACCCGGCGGCGAGGACGAGGACGACCCCGGCGAGGACGGTCCCGCCCCGGCCGTCGTCCCGGACTCCTGCGACCGCCGGTCCGGGATCCCGATCTGATCCGCCGCGTCCTGCAACCACTGCGGCGGCGTCAGCAGGAACGACGTCGCCTCGAGATCGATCCGCTGCGGCGGTACCCCCGCCGCCGCGGCCCGGCTGCCGGACGCGCCGTACTCCTCCTCGTACCGGCGGATGACCTCACCCACCGGCAGCCCCGGCCACAGCGTGGCCTCCCCGCTGTCCCGGGCGATCACCAGCCGGGCGCGGGCGCCGTCCGACGTCGGCCCGTCCTCCCGGTCCTCGGCCCAGGCCACGAACCCCAGGTCGAACTCCCGTACCCGCACCTCCCGGTGCTGGTACGGCGGCACGTCACCGTTGACCCAGCGCTCCGCACGCTCCTGTGCCTGCGCGAACGTCACCATCGCGCTCACCCCTCCACCGGAACGGCGCGCGCGAAGCCGCCGTCCACCATCAGGTTCGCCACGGTGTCCAGCTCCGGCGGATTGCCCGCCAGCCGCTGGAGGAAGTCGTCGAAGTCCTCACCGCACGGCAGCAGCAGCCGCTCCGTCCGCTCCTGGACCGGGAGGCCGTCGCGGTCGCGCGCATCGTCGTACGCGCAGAACCACACGGAACCGAGCGCCTGCCCCTTCACCTTCACCGCGACCACACCGCCCTGTACGAAGGCCACTCCCAGATAGTCCTTGGTGAAGTGATCCCGCAGGCACTTGTTGACATACACGAGGTCATTGACGGCGGCCTCGTCCCGTACCGCGAAGAACGGCTGGTCGACCAGCAGCCCCAGTTCCGCGTCGAGCGCCACACCGACCGGTGCGCAGCCGCCCGCCGCCTTGAGGAAGGACCGGTACGCGCCGGGCAGCCGGTAGCCCAAATCCTCTTCCACGCGGAGCACCTGCTCCTCGGTCACCGCCAACGACCGTGCCGGAAGCCCGAAGTGCACCGGCCGGGTCTCCTGCAACGGCCGCGTACCACGCTTGTCCTGGTCCACCGGCGCGGTCGCCAGCCCGCCATGGTGCCGCAGCAGCGCCTTCACCTCGACGGGGACGAGCTCCATCCGGCGGGTGCCCGCGACGTGGTGCCAGGTCCAGCCGTGCGGGGTGGCCACCGGCGGCAGACTCCCCCACAGCTCGTGCCCGTCGGCGTGCAGTGCGGCGTTCGCCGACACATAGTCCGTCAGCCGCAACTCGTCGACGCCGAAACCCTCCGGCGGGTCGGCGATCTCCGCGGCAGCCCGCGCATACGGGGAGAAATCCGGGAACCCGCTCTCGTCCACCCGCACCCCCTGGGGGTGCCGGGCGGCCCGGACCGGGTCCGGGAAGTGCACGACCTGCCCGGCGTAGGCCGTGTTCGGTGGCGCGGCCTGTCCCCCGGCCTGGGGGCCGGGAGGTGCCCCCAGCCCGAGCCGACCTGTTGTCATGGCGGTTGCCCCCTGCTGCGTCTGGCTGATGGGCACAGCCTAAGCGCTGCCGCAATGGCGGGTCTCTCCCCGGTCCGGCCCACCTCACGGGCCGTTCTCCACGGCGATGACCCGATTCCCCGCTGGTCGGGCAGCACTGCGGAACCGGCACCTCCGCGCGACCCGCCGCCTCCTTGGGCCGCGTCACCGCGGTGACGGTCCGTCAACCTGCCGTGACCTCGGGTCGAACGACGCGCCGCAGCCCTACCCTCGGCTTCCGCATCTGCCTGCACCTTTGGCAGGCTGTCCCCGCAACTCGGGGGATTGCACGGGAGGGAAACGCACGATGAGCACCGCACAGGACACCGAATCCGCCATGCCACCGGGCGACCCCCGGCTCCGCTGGAGCGCCACCGACGACACGGCCGGGACGCCCGCGCTCCTCCACCGCCGTGACGGCATCCTGCCCGCCGTCGCCGCCGCCCTCTCCGTCCGCGGCGAGACCCTCACCGCGACCGCCCCCAAGGGCGGCCAGCCCCCGGCCCTCCACCCCCTCGTACAGGACTTCCTCGACACCCTCACCAGCGACCGGAGGGAAAGATTCACCGGCCGCTGTCCCGAAGCCCTGCTGCTGTCCCGCTACCTCACCACCGTCGAAACCACCCGCGGCAAGCGCGCATCCCGCAAACCGCTCACCCACGGAGAGGCCCGCCGGGCCCTCAAGCAGTCCAAGCTCACCGCCCGGCGCATCCGCGAGGACGGCGACCCCCACCACGGCACCTACGCCCCGCCCTGCCGCTCCTGCGCCTCCCTCCTCGCCCACTTCGGCGTACGCGCCATCGACCCGACGAACGGGAGCTGACGTGCGCGCCTTCGAACGCACCGCCGCCACACGCTTCCCGGTCGCCGTCGACGCCGCCCTGCGCGAAGCAGGCTGGGAGCCCGGCCGCTGGAACATCGCCCAGGCCGAGATCTGGGCCGACACCCTCCGCGCCCACACCTCCCCCGGCGGACACCGGCACACCGTCCTCCCCTCCGCCGTCGAAGCCTGGGCCGAATTCGGCGGTCTGCACCTCTCCGCCCCCGGCCCCGGCCGCCACATCGCACCGACACCACTGGTCATCGACCCCCTGCGCGGACTCCATCTCGCCCGAACCCTCGCCGATCTGGGCCGCGCCCTCGCCACCGAGATCTGTCCGCTCGGCGAGGAGACCGCCGGCACGGGCGCGGTCCTCGCCATCGACGCGCAAGGCCGGGTCTACAGCCTCGACCACACCGGCGACTGGTACCTGGGCGCGGACGTCGACCAGGCCCTCGCCACCCTGCTCACGGGCACCACCCCGGCACGCCTGACCACCAAGGGCTGACCAGCCACCCCGCGAACGCACCTCATCGTGCCGCCCCCGCGGCGTACGGACGGCCGGGGCTGTACGGACGCCCGCGGCCGGTCGTACGGACGCGGCGGACAGGTGGCACGGGCCGGGCCGGCCGGCCGCAGCAGGGACCAGCAGTCGGGCGTACGCCGGGGGCTTGCCGGACGGACGGGACGGACGGGCTGGGTGGTCACGCCGTAAAGACCGGACTGCTCGTACACAGGAACCAGGCGGGGTCGGTCGGACGGACAGAGTCCGTCAGGCCTACGGAACAGGTGGCCGTACGCACGCACGACCGGCTGTCAGGCCGTACGCGCCGGGCTGTCCGTACGGGCCGGACTCCCCGGACCGTCCGGGCCCACCGGACTCCCCGGACCGTCCGGGCTCACGAGGCCGCCCGGACTCTCCGCACGGTCCGGGAGCACCGCCGACACACGGAAGCCACCCGCCTCCGTCGGCCCCGACACAAACCCACCGCCGAGCGCCGTCACCCGCTCCCGCATCCCTACCAGACCGTTGCCCCCGCTCGGCAACCGCGCATCGGAACCGCCCTCCGCCGCAGGCCCGTTCTCCACCAGAACCGCCACCTCGGCCTCCCGGTGCGCCAGCCTCACCCGCGCCTTCGCACCCGCCGCATGCTTGTGCACATTCGTCAGTGCCTCCTGCACCACCCGATACGCGGTCTGCTCCACCTCGGGCGCATACGCCCGCTCCTCGCCCTCCACGGACAGCTCCACGACCATCCCCGCCGCCCGCGACTCCCCCACCAGCGTTGCCAGCTCACTCAACTGCGGGCCGTCCCCCGCCTGCTCCGACGACGCCGGCGCGGCACCGGGCCCGCCGCCCGAGAACGACACCTCGGCCGGGCACACACGTCCGACTGCCGCCTCCGACACCGGCCCGGCCGCCCGCCCGGCCGCCGCGAAGTCCGCGAGCCGGACCGACGCGGCGCCACGGTCCGCCTCCCCGGTCCGCCCGGCCCCCGCCGAGTTCGAGCCATCCGAAGATTCCGCTCGCCCGGTCGCGGACCGCGTGCGCCCGGCCGAACTCTCTCCCGTACGCAGAACCCCCAGCATCTCCCGCAGCTCCGTGAGCGCCTGCCGCCCCATGTCCCCCACCAGAGCCGCGTTCTTCGACGCCCGCTCCGGATCCTTCAGCGCCACCGCCTGCAATGCCGCCGCATGCACCACCATCAACGACACCCGGTGCGCCACGACGTCATGCATCTCCCGGGCGATCCGCGTCCGCTCCTCGCTCCGCGCCCACTCGGCCCGCTCCTCGGCCCGGTCCGCCAGCAGCGACAGCTCCCGCTCCAGCCCGTCCGCACGCTCCCGCAGACTCTCCACCAACCGCCGCCGCGCCCCGACGTACAACCCGAGCAGCAGGGACGGCGCCGTCAGGCCCAGGGCCATCAGCACCGAGACGAGGAGCGTGACCCAGAGCGGCGGCATGTAACCGTCCTGCCGCAGCTCCTGGTGGAAACGGATGAACGCGATCAGCAGCGTGCCGCCCATCGACATCCCGGCCAGCACGACCGTGATCCGGCGCGGCACCTCGGAGGCGGCAAGTGTGTAGAGCCCGATGACACCCAGCAGAAAGCCCATCTCGGCGGGGATGACGGCGATCGACACCAGAACGACCGCTATCGGCCGACGCCGTCGCAGGACCAGCGTCGACCCGGCGACCACCCCCAGCAGAACCCCCGCCCCGACCGGAATGCGCGCCTCGTCCGCGAAGACGACACCTTCGAACACGCACTCCACCGCAGAGGCGACGGCCAGCACGATGTCCAGCACCATGCTCCGTCGCCGAACCCACCACCACGGCCCTCCGGGCGTTCCCCTCGCACCGGCCTCCGTGTCTACCCCCGTTGTGGTCATGGCAACCAGCGTACGGGCGGGAGCCATCGTTTTTCCGGCGCCTGCACCCACATACAACAAATTCGAACGTGGTCGATATCCCCGACTTCCACACGAACTGCTGAATCGCCCAGGTTTTCGACCCCTTCACGCGGGCAGCCGACCAGCGCCCGCGAGTACGGCGGGCCGGTAGGACGTACGACGCGATCGTGGCGCAGGGCCCGGCGTCCGCGTTCTGCGAGGCGCGGGCCCGTCGGCCGCAACGAGGGCTGGTAGTACGGCAAGGGGGGCCGACTCGCGGCGCACATCGACCGATCAGGTCTCCGGTATGGTCTGTCGCAGTGATCCGCCGTGGGGTAACAGGCAGCCCGCAGGACTTTGAATCCTTGCAGTCCAGGTTCGAATCCTGGCGGCGGAGCTCAGGTTCGCGTTCATCGGGTCCCGACCGCACAGTCGGGACCCGAGGTGTTTCTGGCGCAAAACGCCCCGGTATCCTGCGGGTGTCCACCACCCGAAGCCGAAGGGCACACCCGTGAGCGCCAACCGCCCGGCAGCCGTCGTCGTCCTTGCAGCGGGTGAGGGCACCCGTATGAAGTCGGCGACCCCCAAGGTCCTGCACTCTCTCTGCGGTCGCTCCCTCGTCGGCCACGTCGTCGCCGCGTCCCGTGAGCTGGACCCGGAGCACCTCGTCGTGGTCGTGGGCCACGCACGCGAGCAGGTCACCGCACATCTCGCCGAGATCGACCCCGGTACCCGTACCGCCGTGCAGCACGAGCAGAACGGCACCGGTCACGCCGTGCGCATGGGCCTGGAGGAGCTGGCCGGGGGCAGCGACGCGGCACCCGTCGAGGGCACCGTGGTCGTGGTCTGCGGCGACACCCCGCTTCTCACCGGCGAGACGCTCCGGCGGCTCGCCGGGGCCCACGCCTCCGACGGCAACGCCGTGACCGTTCTCACCGCCCAGGTCCCCGACTCCACCGGCTACGGCCGTATCGTCCGAGACCCCGCCGGCGGCGCCGTCACCGCGATCGTCGAGCACAAGGACGCCACGGAGGCGCAGCGGGCCATCACCGAGATCAATTCGGGTGTGTTCGCCTTCGACGGCCGGCTGCTGTCGGAGGCGCTGGGGAAGGTTCGTACCGACAACAGCCAGGGGGAGGAGTACCTCACCGATGTGCTCGGCATTCTTCGGGAGTCGGGCCATCGGGTGGGGGCGGCGGTGGCGGCGGACCACCGGGAGATTCTGGGGATCAACAACCGTGTCCAGCTCGCCGAGGCGCGCAGACTGCTCAATGAGCGGCTGCTGCGGGACGCCATGCTGAGTGGCGTCACCGTGGTCGACCCGGCGTCGACGTGGGTGGATGTGACGGTGACGTTCGAGCCGGACGCGGTTGTCCATCCGGGTACGCAGCTGCACGGTGCCACGCATCTGGCGGCGCGTGCCGAGGTGGGTCCGGGGTGCACACTGACGGACACGGTGGTCGGCGAGGGTGCCCGAGTGATCAATGCGGTGGCGGACGGGGCGCTGATCGGCCCGGACGCGAGCGTGGGCCCGTATGCGTATCTGCGTCCGGGGACGAAGCTCGGCCGTAAGGCGAAGGCCGGGACCTATGTGGAGATGAAGGCCGCCGACATCGGGGAAGGTACGAAGATTCCGCACCTCTCGTATGTCGGCGATGCGACGATCGGCGACTACACGAATATCGGCGCGGCGAGTGTGTTCGTGAATTACGACGGTGAACACAAGCACCACACGACGGTCGGTTCCCATTGCAAGACGGGCTCCGACAACATGTTTGTGGCTCCGGTCACGGTCGGGGACGGTGCGTACACCGCCGCCGGTTCGGTGATCACCAAGGATGTGCCCCCGGGAGCGCTGGCAGTCGCTCGTGGCCAGCAGCGGAATATCGAGGGTTGGGTGGCTCGTAAGCGCCCGGGAAGTGCTGCCGCACAGGCTGCTGCCGCTACTCGTCCGGAGTCCGACGGCGAACGGTGACGATCAACGGATGCGCCGTGCGGGGCGTACCGTGAGAAGCACACGCAAGGTGCCCCCAACATTTTCAGCTGGCAAGGAGACTGTGCTGTGACCGGGATCAAGACGACCGGCGAGAAGAAGTTGATGCTCTTCTCCGGCCGCGCCCACCCCGAGTTGGCGGAGGAGGTCGCGCACCAGCTCGGTGTCGGCCTGGTCCCGACAAAGGTTTTCGACTTCGCCAATGGCGAGATCTATGTCCGTTTCCAGGAGTCGGCTCGTGGTGCGGACTGCTTTTTGATGCAGAGTCACACGGCTCCCATCAATAAGTGGATCATGGAGCAGCTGATCATGATCGATGCTCTGAAGCGCGCGTCGGCGCGGAGCATCACCGTGATCGTGCCTTTCTACGGCTATGCCCGTCAGGACAAGAAGCACCGTGGTCGAGAGCCGATCTCGGCGCGTCTGATCGCTGATCTGCTGAAGAGTGCGGGGGCGGACCGGATTCTTACGGTCGATCTGCACACCGACCAGATTCAGGGTTTCTTCGACGGTCCGGTGGATCATCTTTTCGCGCTGCCGGTGCTGGCGGATTATGTGGGCGCGAAGGTGGACCGGGAGAAGCTGACGGTGGTGTCGCCGGACGCGGGCCGGGTGCGGGTGGCCGACCGCTGGTGCGACCGGCTGGGTGCGCCGCTGGCGATTGTGCACAAGCGGCGTGACAAGGACGTCGCGAACCAGGTGACCGTGCATGAGGTCGTCGGTGATGTGAAGGGCCGGGTGTGCGTCCTGGTCGATGACATGATCGATACGGGTGGCACGATCTGCGCGGCGGCGGATGCGCTGTTCGCCAATGGTGCGGAGGACGTGATCGTGACGGCGACGCATGGTGTGCTGTCGGGTCCGGCCGCTGACCGGCTGAAGAATTCGAAGGTGAGTGAGTTCGTCTTCACGAACACGCTGCCGACCCCGGGTGAGCTGGAGCTCGACAAGATCACGGTGCTGTCGATGGCGCCGACGATCGCGCGGGCCGTGCGTGAGGTGTTCGAGGACGGTTCGGTGACGAGCCTCTTCGAGGAGCAGGCCTGACCGACGCCGGAAGCCCCCGGTTCCGGAGCTACGGGCTCCGGAACCGGGGGCTTCCGGCGTGCCGGCCCGGTGGCCGCCGGGGTGATCGACTTTGGGACCGGCCGCCCCGCCGGGTAGAATCAGCGGGTTGCTCGGCGAGGGAAGCCACACGTGTGGTGTGGCGGTCCGTTATCGACGCGCTCTTCGTAGCAGGTCTGTCGTGGGCCGGGTGACGGTCGTCGGATCCACGCTTCCCCCGGGAAGCACCACCTGCGAGGAGCGCAGTCATGGCTGAGTACAAGATTTCCGCTGAGGTCCGTTCCGAGTTCGGCAAGGGCGCCGCCCGCCGCAACCGCCGTGACGGCAAGGTCCCGGGTGTCATCTACGGTCACGGTGCCGAGCCGGCGCACGTCGTCATCCCCGCCCATGACCTGATGATGGCGCTGAAGACCCCGAACGTGCTCATCAACCTTCAGATCGACGGCAAGAGCCAGCTCGTCATCCCCAAGGCCATCCAGCGTGAGGCCATCCGCGGCTTCCTGGTCCACGTGGACCTGCTCGTCGTGGAGAAGGGCGAGAAGGTCACCGTCGAGATCCCGATCCACACCGAGGGCGAGCTGGCGCCGGGCGGCAACCTGCTCGAGCACGTGCTGAACGCGCTGCCCGTCGAGACCGAGGCGACCCACATCCCCGAGTCCGTGACCATCTCCGTGGAGGGCCTGGAGGCCGGCGCCGCGGTCCTGGCCAAGGACATCAGCCTGCCGAAGGGCACCTCTCTGGCCGTCGAGGAGGACGCAGTCGTGCTGCAGGTCCTCTCGGCGCAGGCGGAGGAGCCGGCGGCCGAGGGCGAAGAGGGCGCCGAGGGCGAGACCGCCGAGGCGTGACCCTCCGGATCCCTCCGGGGATCCCGCCGCCGCCCCGTCCGGCGGGCTGAGGAGGCACGCCCTCAGCCGGCGGTTCCGGGGCGGCGTACGAGGCCTGAGGACGACCGCCGTCCCGCTCCCCAGGAGTGGGGCGGCGGTCGTGTATGCCTGTACGGCACCGAACGATCCGATCCATCCGCGGCAGGAGAGACGTAGATGAGCGACGTGGACAGCCCCTGGCTCGTGGTGGGTCTGGGCAACCCGGGGCCGGGGTACGCGGCGAACCGCCACAACGTGGGCTTCATGGTGGCCGATCTGCTCGCCGACCGGATCGGCGGCCGGTTCAAGGCGCACAAGGCCCGGGCGCAGGTCGTGGAGGGACGGCTGGGGGCGCCGGGTCCGTCGAGCCGGCGGGTGGTCGTGGCGAAGCCGATGTCGTACATGAACCTGTCGGGCGGGCCGGTGACGGCGCTGCGGGACTTCTACAAGGTTCCGGTCGGGAACATCGTGGCGGTCCATGACGAGCTGGATATCGGCTACGGGGCGCTGCGGCTGAAGCTGGGCGGCGGGGACAACGGCCACAACGGTCTGAAGTCGATCACGAAGGCACTGGGTCCGGACTATCACCGGGTGCGGTTCGGGATCGGGAGGCCGCCGGGGCGGATGGATGTGGCGGCGTTCGTGCTCAAGGACTTCTCGTCGGCGGAGCGCAAGGACCTGGACTACTTCGTGGACCGGGCGGCGGACGCGGTGGAGTGTCTGATCGTGGACGGTCTGGAGCGGGCGCAGGGGACGTACAACACCTGAGGCGGGGCAGGGACTGGGCCGGCGCGCACGACACGACCCGGACACCGGACGCGTCAATCATCCAGGGGTTCGGTGACCCGCGACGGCGAGCCCGTCTCGGGCTACGTCCGCCTCCTCGACGGCGGCGGCGAGTTCACCGCCGAGGTCCCGACCTCGGCTACCGGGCATGCCACTTGGGGCACGGAGGGTGCCGCATGAGGCTCGTTCAGCAACCTCGCGCGTAGGGCGCGTACGGCGCCTACCGGGACAGCAGCCACCTAACGGGACAGCCCCTCCCAAGGGGGTGGCCGCAGGTTGACCGAGGCTTCCGCATGGCCAAGGATCGCCGCCATGGCCAAGCCCACCACTGCCACCACGACCGCGCCGAGGACGAAGCGCAGCCGGACACGGCGCGCGGGTGAGAGCGCCTACGGGCTGCTGCTGGTCGGCAGGAACCTGGTGATGGCGGCGGTGGTTCTGCTGCTGCTGGTCGCGGGCGTGTGGACCTCCTGGGGCACCGCGCAGCACTCGATGCTGACGAAGGGCCGTGAGCGGGGCACGATGATGGTGGCCCGGTGCGGTGAGGAGAGGTGCACGGGGCCGTTCGTCCCGGCCGATCCCGCGTCGCCCGACCGGCGGAAGGTGACGATCGACGAGGCAGTCACCCACAGGACGGGCGAGCGGCTGCTGGTGGCGGTGAAGCCGGGCACGGACGATGTCGTACGGACCGGGTGGGGCGGGGTGCTGCATGCGTGGGTGCCCTTGGGCGGCTCGTTCATGCTGGCGGCCCTGGTCGTCGCCGGGGGGCTGCGGATGCGGCGCACGGCTTGGGTCCTGGGGGTGCTGGGCTCGGCTCTGATGGGTGCTTCGTTCGCGCTGCTCTGACGTGCCGTGCAGAGCCACCGCAGCGAACAGGTCTTGGCCGGATCGTTACGAGTGAGCATTGGGGCATCCGGGACTCAAGGGTGCTGATGGGGCATGCGGCGCCTTGACCGGTGCCCCGCTCCACTGGAGGCTGAACCGCCGCCCCCCACCTCCTTCTGCCCCATGAAGTTGGTATGCCAATGCGCACCCTCTCTGCCGCGTCTGCCATCGCGGCTGCCGCAGTGACATCGCTGCTGTTCGCCCCGGCCGCGTACGCGACGCCGCCCGGCGACAACGGGACCGTGAAAATCCACGATGCGACGACCGGGGAGAAGCTCCGGAAGAACGAGCCGCACGTCTGCTCCTTCTACCTCGACGGGTTCGGCTTCGACGGAAGCCAGCAGGTGGACTGGAAGATCGTCGAGATGCCGCCGACCGGCACGAAGGGCACTGTGGCGACGAGCGGCGCTCTGACGCTCGACGTCGAAGGAGACGGCCGGAGCGACGATCTGTCCCTGCCCGACGGCCACTACAAGCTGATCTGGAACTTCGACGGCGAGCACGGCCGTGCGAAGCACAAGGTCTTCTGGACCGCCTGTGAGGACGACGGCGAGCAGGGCGGACAGCCGTCCGGGAAGCCCGGCGGCAAGCCGTCCGGAAAGCCGACGGCCGAGCCCACCGCCTCCGCATCCGCCTCTGCCGCCGCCCCGGCGCCCTCTGCCCAGGGCAGGGACGACGGCCGCGAGAGCGGTGGCGACCTCGCCGAGACCGGCGCTTCCGTGACCGGCGTCTCCGTCGCGGCCGCAGCGCTGCTGGGCGCGGGGGGCGGGCTGATGCTGTGGCGCAGGACCCGCGGTCAGGGCTGAGCCCGGCCACCCCGCATGACGGCGGCGCCGGACCCCAC